>JAYVUH010000150.1:0-14119 GCA_043788115.1 Burkholderiales bacterium | reverse complement strand
GGTGCTTGTGTGGTGACCGCCCTGCAATACGCTGCGCTTCTTGCAGGCTACTGGTGTTGAATTTGAATCATTAATGCACCAATGAATTAGAAATCGAATAAGGTCGGTGATTTCTCCAAGCGGTAGCAAACCTCGGCGAAACACAACCAAAAAAATAAAAAAGGCGCACATACCGTGCGCCTTAAATCACTCACCCAATAAATCTATCGGCGCCAATGGCCGCCGCCGTGGTATCCGCCGCGATACCCAACATAGCCGCGTGGCCCGAAGTAGCGCGGGCCCCAGTAGTACGACGCACCCAAGCCAACGGCAAGCCCCAGCGCGATCGGCAGTACCGGGCCGTCGTAGTACGGATCATCAGCGTAGACACGGCTGCGGTATGTTGCACCATAAGCTGGTCCATAAGTCGGCTCAACATACACCCGCTCAACTATGCGCGGCCCTGATTCGTACGATGGCACCGGCGCTGAAATGGTCGATGTCCCAGCCGGCGCAATGCTGGTGCCGGAAACCTCAATCGGGATCGTCGCCCCGACAGCAAACGGCAGCTGAACCTCGTGCTGCTTGCCCTGATATTCATAGACCACCTTGTAGCCAATGAGCCGGTCTTCGGTGATGAGCGCACACTCGCGCTGCGGTGCCGGACGACAGCCGCGCTCAGGCTCAGTGACACGCTTCATCACCGGTGTGCTGGAAACGACATTGCCGACGGCTTGTGCCGCCGCATCGCTTGCACTAAAGATCGCGGTGGCGGCTGCAACTGAAATGAGAATTGAGGCATTGAAAAATGAACGCATGGGACACCTCCTTTATGTCGTAGCCACATTCGCCACGAGCACCTTGGCTAATCATGAGTTGATGATAGTCCCATCCAGACCGCGCTGCGCGCGGGAAGTTCAGAGAAATGGTGGTCGTTCGTAACGGGTTGTGACAGCCGCGCTGTGCCGATCTCCCGGTCAACTCTCGCATCCCGGCCGCCGATCCGAGACCTCACACCAAACTCACTGCAACCGCAAACGGCCCCTCCAACACCGCGCTAGAATCCCGCCATGTCCGACGATGCCAAACCCACCAACGCCCCCAAACCTAAATGGCCCGGCACCCTGCGCGCCAAATACGTGCGCAAGCACCACGCCGCGTTTATCGATGAAATAGAAGCCGCTGCCATGGCCAACCAAACCCGCCCGCTCGACCGCAACGCCACGGTGAGCTTGCGTGAAATCACCAAGGACACGGCACGCGCGATTATGTTTTTGGATGTCACCACCGAGCAGGAAAAGCTGGTGGCACCCAATGCTGTTTCGATCGCGCAAGCGCACTTCGCACCGCAAGCGTGGATGCGCGCCATCTACGCGGATGAAGTGCCGGTGGGATTTGCGCTGCTGGAAGACTGGACGCAAGTGGACATGTCCCAGATTGCTGAAAGTGAGCGCCCCGAGGGTGACACCCACCCCTACAACGGCAAACCTCAGGTGTACCTGTGGCGCTTCATGATCGACGCGCGCTACCAGAGCATGGGCTTTGGCAATGCCGCACTCAAGCGACTGATCGCCCACGCCGCGACTCGGCCGGGTGCGGCGCACATGTTGCTGTCGTTCGTGCCCGCCGAGAAAAATCCGGAGCCCTTCTACCAGCGCCACGGCTTTAAGCGCACTGGTGAGATGGACGGCGACGAAGTGGTGATGGCGCGACCACTGCCGTAAGCGTTTCTTGCCCTCCCGGCCGCCGAACCGGGACCTCTGAATGTGCATCGACGGTCGCCGTAACCGGTTCCCGACCAAGCCGGGGACGACATGGGAAGGGGCATGCCAAGGTTGTCGTCCCAGCTGCCGAGCCATGGCCCCGCATCGTTAACCCCCGCTCACTCACCGTGACTCCCCACCCCCAGCACCGCAAAATATCGAGAATGTAAGGAAATAAGGAAACCGGAAAACCACCATGCTCGCCAAGCTCACTTCTAAAAACCAACTTACGTTGCCCAAGACCGTCGTTGAACAGGTGCGCTGAGTACTACAGCGTTCGCACCGAGGGCCAAAGCATCGTGCTCACACCCGTCAAGCTCGGCGGTCTCGAAGCCGTGCAAGAAAAACTTGCCGCGCTCGGCATCACGCCGCGCGATGACCAGCCGGCAGTGGCGTGGGCGCGCCAGCCGCCCCGTTGGTCAAACCCACCACGCCTACGACGTCTACTAGGCTCGCCAAACCCGCCGCCAAACCGACCAAACGAAAAGCGAAAGCGTAGCCGTGGCCACGGTTCCAACCGACGCACCTCGCACCCCTGTGCGCGTGGTGATCGATACCAATGTCGTTGTCTCAGCGGTGCTCTTCAACAACGGCAACGGCCCGACGCCGCAGCGCCTGCGGGAGTATTGGCAGACGGGCAGCATCGAGCCACTTGTCTCCCGCGAGACCGCGCAAGAGCTGATCGACGTGCTGCGTTACCCGAAATTCAAACTCGATGCGTATGAGCAGAACGACGTGCTTGCCGCCTATTTGCCGTACTGCGAATCCATCGCATTGCCCACCACCAAGAAACGCATACCGAGTTGCCGCGACGTCAATGACCAGCCATTTCTGGTGCTCACCGTTGCGGCACGCGCGGACGCGCTCGTCACCGGCGACCGCGATTTGCTCGCGCTGAAGGGGCAGATCGATGCAGACATCTTTACGTCGAAACAACTGATTCAGCGGCTCGTCTAAACCCGTCGCACCAGCGCCGCCTTACGCCATCGCACCGGCGCGAGTGCCCCCATGCTTGGCTTGGGCGAGTACTTTTCTGACATCCCCAATAATCTCCGCAGACCAAATCAGCGCCAACACGGCCAGCACAACATGCGCGGATTTGTTTAGCAGGGCATGGGCGTTCCCGTACTTGGCGATATCGAGCGTGGCATCACCCACAACAATGAGTTCGTCCTGCTGAAAAAGCAGGTAGACGATGCCGATGGAGACAATGTTGAGAACGATTCGAAACAGCAGGCGCGGGCGCGTCCAATAAGGGGCAAGCAGAATCATGACCGCAAGCGCGATGCTGGCCACTGAAGTGGCGAGAATTGGCCACCAGTAAGGCTCCCACGCGGCCGACATTGCAAAGGCCACGGGCTTGCCGTGATGATAAAAAGTTGTCGCAAAACTAATCACCCCGACCCACCAGAGCAGAAATAGTGTTTCGAAGACAAGATCGAAAATAGAGTCATTGCGCTTTACCTGTAGCTGATCCGTGGCGGGCGCAAGTTTGGTGGGATTCCACTGATCGAGAAAACCGAATCGGACTTGGTTGCGTTCAAAAAGCCAGAACACCAATGTAATGGCCGCTGCGTAGAACATAGCGGTCCCTACAAACCCGAAGGCCGCGTGGAAGAGTTCTTGGATTAACGCCTGAACGGAGAACCCGCCACTCACCGCACGAACACCCGCCAGCAGTCCGTACACTGAGCCGACCACCATCAACATAAATTTCTGGCTGGTCCACCAAAACGGATACATCGCGGGGCCGATCAGGTGTTCCTGCGGGAGATATCGGCTCGCCACCAACATCGGGTGGCCGGATTGTTTGAGCAGTGCTTGCAACTCCAAGTCGTTCAGAGGCCGCTCCAGCGCGGCTTCGCGTTCCTCAATTTGGGAGAGCAGGTCGTCTTTCAACTCGGCGACGATATCGTGTTGTTGTGCCTGCGGCAAATAGCTTTTTACGGCATGCAAATAGCGACTGATGAGTTCCATGTTTAAGCTTCCTTTTTTACAGGTGCTACGGTTGTTACGGGTGCGGTGGCGAGATCACCGGATGGCGCTTCGCTGGCCAGGTCGATGCTCATGAGCGCGGCGTCGATGGCACGCCACTCGCTGAGTAATTGATCAAGAATCGGGCGGCCCTCGTCGGAGAGCCGATAGAAGCGCTTGTTGCGTTTGTCCTCTTCGCGCCACTCGCTGGTGAGCAGGCCCTGCGTCTCCAACCTGCGGAGCAGCGGGTAGAGGGTGCTCTCCTCGATATCGAGCCCGTGCGCGGCAAGCGCCTTTCGAAGCGTGTAACCGTAGTGCTCACTTCGCAGTCGCACCAGCACAGCTAACACTAAGCTGCCGCGGCGGAGCTCCATCCGGAGTTTTTCAAAAAGATCAGCTTCCATACGTTTTATTGCCTACCCTATGTGTCGTACCCCATGTGGCACACACTGTACGACGCACAGGTAATACCTGTCAAGCCCTAATTTGCGGGCTGAAGCGTGCGCGCAGTGTTAACGCGTTTCCAACGTCCCAACCCGCCGTCTCAGTTTTCGCGAAGCGCCACCAACCTCTGTCTGCTCACTACACTACTCATCCCGCACCTAGCAACGCACAACCACCCCACCCACAACTTCGGTAAAGTGCCCCGATGGAAAACCTCAACACCCTCCGCGACCAACTCAGAACCTTCGCCGCCGAACGCGACTGGGATCAGTTCCACTCGCCAAAAAATCTCTCTGCTGCGCTCGCGGTAGAGGCCGCTGAGCTTCTCGAAATATTCCAGTGGCTCACCGAAGAGCAAAGTCGCGAGTTGCCCGCAGCGACCCTGGCCAGCGTGAAAGAAGAAGTGGCGGATGTGTTGCTGTACCTCATTCGCATCAGCGACAAGCTGGGGATTGATCCGATTGTGGCGGCGCAAGACAAGTTGTTGTTAAACGCGAAGAAATATCCAGTGGACTTATCTAGAGGCACTAGCGTGAAATACGACAAACTCTAGGCGGGGCGGGCGGTTCCAAGCAAAAGCGCTTGGAAATGCCCGTTAATGCTAGGGTTTTTTATTCATTGGTACTCAACAGCGCTTTGCTTATGCGACGTGCATATTGCAACCACCGTTTCTATTCTCAATTCAAGAATTGAGAATGACTGACAAATCGAGCGCCGATTAAAGAGGCTTGTCGTGCGGGGTGCAGTAGGTGGCTACGCCGCCGCTTTGGTCATGCGTACGGGCGAGCGGCTATCATCTTCCCCATGAAAATCACCACCGCCGAAATCTGCGTACCTTGCAAAGACCTCACAAGTACACTGCGTTATTTCACCGACACGCTCGGCTTTCGAATCGATATGATTTTCCCAGCCGATGCGCCGCACACAGCGGTGATTTCGGCACATGGCGTGCGCTTGCGGTTGGTCGAATCCTTGGCGGCCGCTGCGTTGCCGACGCTGCGGCTTAACGGCGATCACTTGTCGCATCTCGCAGCGAGTTTGGGCGCGCCGACCAATGTGCTGCCTGATGAGTTACGTATCGAGTTCGTCGATTCGAGCGATGCAGTTGAAATCCCCGGCACGGCGGTCAATGACGAGTTCATCTTGTCGCGCTTTGACGCAAGTGCGAATGGCTGGAACGTCGGCCGCGCAGGAATGCAATACCGCGATCTCATTCCGTCGCGCCTCGGCGGGCGCTTCATCGCGTCTCACATTCGCATTCCAGACGGCGGCGAGGTGTCGGATTACGTGCACTTTCACAAGTTGCGCTTTCAGATGATCCTTTGCAAAAGAGGTTGGGCGCGGCTGGTGTATGAAGATCAAGGCGAGCCATTTCTGATGCGCGCCGGCGATTGCGTGTTACAGCCTCCCGAGATTCGCCATCGGGTTCTCGAAGCAAGCGCGGGTCTTGAGGTCATCGAGATCGGCTGCCCGGCAATTCACGAAACCTGGGCCGATCACGAGACGCCGCTGCCGACGCCAACGATCAATCGAAGCAAGAAATTTGCGGGGCAATCCTTTGTGCATCATCAGGCCGCTGACGCCGCCTGGCGCGCAACGACATCGTCTGCTTGGGGAACCCAAGACACCGGCATCCGCGCGGCCACCAGCGGCCTTGCTGACGTGCGGGTGCAGCGCGCAGGTGTCAACGGCTTGTCTGCGTCTGCTTCCGGGTCGGCTTCTGCGGTCGCGTCTGTGCCAATACGCTCGTTCAAATCGGCGCGTGAATTTCATTTTCTGTTCGTCCTCAATGGATCGGCAAAGCTCACCAGCGTTGAGCGTGGCACACAGTATTTGAGCGAGAACGATTGCTGCGTCTTGCCGGCGGGGATTGATTTTCAACTGAGCCCGATCGCTGGCGGTCGTGGCGCGCAATCCGGCGCAAACGCGGATTGCGAAATCCTCGAAGTGCGCTTGCCGGGTGCGTGATCGCTGCGGCGGGGCGGCTGATTGGTGCCGAACTTGGGTACCCGGTCGGAGCCTGCCCTCGAATGATTGAATCGGGGGCCGGTACGACAGGCTTAGAGAGTGGCTCGTAGCGATGAGTGCTCGTAATTTTCTGCGATTGGAATGACATGACTTCGCTGTCCTCAACGTTGGATTTGCCCGCACTCCCGCCTGCAAACGCGCCGTTCGGCCACGCGCTGCGGCCACACTGGTCGCTCGATCCCGCGATCACGTTTCTGAACCACGGCTCGTTTGGTGCCACGCCGCTTCGTGTGCAGGCCGTCCAGCGTGATTGGCAGGCGCAAATGGAATCCGAGCCGGTGCGCTTCATGATGGACGTCTTGCCGTCGGCGTTGTCCGCCGCCGGTGCGGCATTGGCGGACTTTGTTGGCGCAAAGCCGGAAAACTTGGTGTTTGTGGATAACGCCACGGCTGGTGCGAATGCGGTGCTGCGCTCGATCGATTGGCGCCGGGGCGATCGGGTGGTGATTGCCAATCACGGCTATCCGGCGCTGAAAATACGCTGCGCTATTTGGCTTCACGCCATGAATTTGACGTGGTGTTTGCCGATGTGCCGTGGCCACTCGCCGATGGTGATGCGCTGGTCGCTGCGTATCTGGATGCCATCAAAGGTGGCGCGCGGTTGTTGGTGGTGGATCACATTTTTTCACCGTTAGCGGTTGAAACGCCGTTGGACGACATCGCAGCGCAGTGTCGCGCGCAGGGCACGCAACTGTTGGTCGATGGTGCGCACGCGCCGGGTTTGCTGCCTTTGGACATTGAGTCGCTCTTCGCGCGGGGTGTCGATTGGTATGTCGGTAACTGCCACAAGTGGCTGTGTGCGCCGAAAGGTGCGGGCTTTCTCGCCGCCGCGCCGCCAGCACAAGCGGGCTTGCATCCGACCGTGATCTCAAACTTCTACGGCGAGGGCTTTCAGCGCGAATTTGGTTGGTGTGGCACGGGGGACTTTTCTGCGAAGCTCGCTGTACCGGCGGCGATCGAGTTTATTGAGGCGTTGGGGGTCGCGCGCTATCGCGGCCAGCTTCGCGCGTTGGCGGTTGAGGCGGCGCAATTGATTTGTGATGCGTGGAAAATCTCGACCGGCGCACCGCTATCGATGTTTCATCCGATGGTGACGATTCCCTTGCCAGTCGATGAAGCGGGCACCGCCGAAGCCGTCGCGCGTTGGCGCATGGAGCTACTCACCGAGCACCACATCGAAGTGCCGATTCACGCGATCAACGGCAGGCTGTACGTGCGGATTTCCGCGCAGGTGTACAACCAATTGTCGGATTATGAAACGCTGGCGAGAGTGTTCAAGGCAAGAGCTTGAGCGACACTGAAAGAGACAGTGACAGCGCAGAATCAGCGCCAGATTGGCCTTCCCGGGCAGACGCGTAACCGGTTGTTGCCTTGCACTAGCGCGTTAGCCGCGACATCAAAATCGCCGCGCGAATGGCGTTGCGCTCGATTGACTCCGGGATCAAGTATTCGCCCGGGGAGTGGGATCCGCCGCCTACCGCGCCAAGTCCATCAAGGCAATCGAGGAACGGTGCCACAAACTGGATGTCGCCCGCGCCGCGCGTACTCGGCGCTGTGATATCCAGTTTGCCGAGGCCCGCGTCTTCACTCGCTTTCGCATACTGTTTGAAAATCGCCAAGTTGCCTTCCGTCGGTGACATTGGCGGGTAGGATTCTTTGAACGTGATGGTCGCGCTGGTGCCGCTCAGGTTTTGCCCGACAATTTCGGCCATGCGTGCGCGCACGCGTTCACCCTGTGCTTTGGTGAGGTAGCGCATATCACCAGTCACGACCGCGGTCGGCGGGATGATATTGCGCTTGCCGGTGACGCTACCTTTCGAAAGTGCATCGTCGAAGTTGACTTCCGTGCCCGCGAGCACGACGCCGACGTTGTAGGTGAAATCGGGCTCCTGTAATTGCTCACGAAAGGTATTCAGGATGCGCGCCATTTCGTACGCCGCGCCGTAGCCCGAGAGCGGGCCAAACACGCCTGCGGAGTGACCCTGCCGTCCGGTGACATTCAGGGTCCAGCCGCCGGAGGCCCGGCGCGCGGTGGAGGCGAATTCGTTGCCATTCACGTCGCGAATCATGCCCTCGAACGCGAGTGCGATGTCACTTTGCTTGCCGAGCAAAACCATGTCAGCACGCGCCGTGTCGATCGGCTCGCCCGGGCGCTCTTCGTCGCCGGAAAAAATTACGGAGATGTTGGCGGCATCGAGCGTACCGGCCGCCTTCATGGCACGCAACGCCTCGATGATGATGACGTTGCCGCCTTTCATGTCCGAAACACCCTGGCCATACACGCGTCTGCCGTCTGGCTTCCACGGCGTGACGACGCTATCTTTTTCAAACACGGTGTCGAGATGGCCGATCAATAACAGCCGCTTGCCCTTTCCGGTGCCGCGCTTGGTGGCGACCAGATGCCCGGCGCGCGCCATCTCCTTTGGCATGTCCACCCACTTGGTGGTGAAGCCCAGCGCATCGAGTTCCGCGCGAAAAATCTTACCGACTTCGCGTACACCGTCATGGTTCATGGTGCCGCTGTTGATATTGACGGATCTCTCCAGCAGCTTGAGCGCGTCGGGCGAGCGCGCCTTGACGGCCTCGACCATCTTTTGTTCCGCCGGGGTCAGATGCTGCGCCACCGCGCTCGCGGTGAAGAACGAGGCGAACATGGCGAGCGATAGCGTGCAGATCTGGCGCGTGAACATGGTGGTTCCTCCTCTGATTTTTTTTGGTGAATCGTACGGCGCGTGTGCTGTAGGTGCCATGCGCGCCGTTTGGACTACGGTCGCAGGTTGCGCAGTCGTTCGGGGTTATGTTGTGTCGGTCTTGCGCGGAGTCCGTTTGCCGAAGTTAAGCGACTGGCCGGCGAGAAAGGTCTCGAACAGGAAGAGCAGCAGCGCGAACACAAAGCAGATCACCGCCGCGAGAAAGGTCCACGGTACCAGCGTACGACTTTGCGCACTGACTGTCTCGCCTAAAAACAAAGCCAGGATGGTTGCGCCAATCAGGGTGCCGGAAAGCGTCAGCAAAGTCATCGAGGCGTTGACGATGCGCGCGCGTTTACGCAGTCGTGCGAGTTCCCGGCGGATATGTTCTTCATGCTTCAGCGCCGGCTCATCGAGCTTTTCTTCGAGGGTCCGGCCGCGATCAATGATGCGCGCCAGCCGCGAGGCGAGCGAGCCGATCAGCGCCGCGACGGCGGTGAGCATGAACACCGGTGCGACGGCAAGCTGAATACTGTGCGAGACGGCGTCGAGAGCCAGGCTGGGAGTGAGAATGGTCATAGAGCGTTTACCGAGCACTCATTCTACTCGGTGGTCTCATCGGCGAGGACGAATCGCCGTCACGACTGCTGTTCCGGTAGTTGGCTAGCCGCGACGCACCCCGAGGTGCTTACCAAAAAACGCCAGCGTGCGCTGCCAGGCAAGGTCCGCCGCCTTCGCGTCAAACACTTCCGGTCGGGTGGCGTTGAAAAACGCGTGCTGCGCGTCGTAGCGAAACACTTCCGGCGCAATCGGTGCGGTTGCCATCGCGGCCACCAGCCCGTCGACTGCCGCCGGTGTGCACCAGTCGTCGGCGTTGGCGAAGTGTCCCTGGAGCGGGATCTTGATGTCGGCTGGTGAAGCAAAGCCGGTTGGCGGGATGCCGTAGAAGCAGACGGCCGCCTTCACGCCTGGCACATGCACGGCCGACGCGATGGTGAGCGCGCCGCCCATACAAAAACCCACTACGCCAACCTTGCCGCCCATCGTATGTAGATGTTCGACCGCACCGCGGATGTCTTGATGCGTGGCACCGGGAAAGTCGAGCCCGTTCATCATGTGGCCGGCTTCGTCGGCGTCTTTGGCAACACGGCCTTCGTAGAGATCCGGCGCCAGCGCGTTATAGCCGGCCGCTGCAAATCGATCGGCGACGGCGCGAATGTGGTCGTTGAGCCCCCACCATTCTTGAATCACCACCACGCCGGGCTTGCCCGTGCCCGCACTAGCGAGATAACCGGCGGTGGTGCCGCCGTCGGGGCGTTTGAAGTGGATGGTTGCTCCTGTGGTCATGACGAACTCCTGCGTGTTGATGTGGCGAGCGTGTAGTGAGCGCGGACGCGAATGCTACGCCATCCATGTAGCGATGCAAAGTCGGTTAGCATTTACCTTTATTGGTGAGGGGGTATTTATGGTGCGAGCAGTCAAGCTTATGTCATTTTTGGTGGCGCTGTCAGCGATTGCAGGCTGCGCGAGTCGCTCCGAGCAGCCGGTCTCGATACTCGGTGAGCCGGTGCGCGGTGGTCCGCGCGAGGTGGTGACTGACGTTGCGTTGGTTGGCACGTGGGTGCCGAAGAGCGCTGAACTGGCGGGCAAGCCGTTTGGCTTCGCGCTGGGGTTTGAAATGCGGATTGGTTCCGGTGGACCTGGCGCGGGCGGTTTGCGCTATGGCGTCGGGCCAGCGGACAATTACTACGATCGTGGTCGCGTTGAGTTATTTGGCGATGAACTTGTCGGGCAGCCGCGTCGGCTTGATACGGTTGGCGAGGTCGGTCCTAACAAAGGAAAGCGTTTTTCAGCCCTCTACCGCATGGTTGGTCGCGATCTTGAGATCGTCTACGATTTGTCGGGCGCCAATCGGCCGGTCGATTTTGTCAGCCGCGAAGGCACGCAGCTCTTGCGCGTCACTTACTCCAAGAAACCGTAACGAACAGGAAACTCCATGACTATTTCCGTTGAACAACTCGCTGAATTGCTTGCCGGTATCGCCCGTTCGCAGCAAGCCATCATCGACGCGATCGAAAGCGAATCCGGTGGCTGGCGCAGCACGCATTTGCTGCCAAAACTGAACACAGCGGCCAACATGCGCCTGGCGAATGTGCGGTTGATGGACCTACCCTCGCGCGTGCTACTGCGTTCGCAGAGCAGGGTACCGATGGATGTTGCCACCATCACGCGGGATCTGACCGCAGCGCTCGGTGCGAGTTTGTCCGCCCCGTCCGCCGCTCCTACCCCCGCACCGGCCGCCGCAGCGGTTGCACCCGTTGCGGCGGTTGCAGTCGTGGCAACAGTGGCAACAGTGGCAACAGTGGCAGCCGCTGCGGCAGCGGCATCGCCAACACCAACGGCGCCGCCCGACGACGATCTGAACTTCTTTGAAACTTGATTTCAGAAAAAGTTTCATCAGACCGCCGCCTGCGTTTGAAGCGAAAGTGCAAGCTGTGCGTACCACCGGTTTTCCATTCCATGACACAAGAGAGCAATGCCGCAAGGTGAATATTAGAGGCCGGCGCGAGGACAATCCAACGCAAACCGACAGCAAGGTATTTCCGGCGGATGAAGCGCCCGATAACCAACTCGAAATGCGCAGCAAGCCTAGCAAAGAAGGGCCAATACCACCTTAATGCCACACGGAACTTAGGTGTCTCGGCGAGTGTGATATTTCGCTGCAATCACAGCGCGAAACGCGCAAAAGCAGGCGCGGAATAAAATCGAGGCGCGCAGCGCACTTCATGGAGCTGCATCCATCCCCGTTGCTGACGCGTAGTTGTAAGCACATATATGCAGTCACATGAGGTCGTCTGATGTTTTCGTTCACCAGCGCGGCAATATTCTCTGGGCACTTGATTCAGTCTCTGCGCAATCGATGACCACTCTTCCCACCGAACTTAGCCGCTCAGCAACCGACCGTGCCCGCGGTAAGGCGCAATTTCGTTTTGCCTACCTGCGACGCATGCTGCTGCTGCCGTTGCTTGATCTTGGCACCACTGGCATTTTCATCTTAATTACGCATCGCTACGAAGTCGCCGCATTGGCCGCCGCCGCGTTGCTGCTGCTGGCCGCCGTCGCATCGGTGGTGAGCTTGGTTTTGTATGCGCCGGTGGCGGCGTTCGAGCGGCAGGGCGAGGTCGGCGACGCGTCTGCGCAGTCTGCGCGCGCAGCGGCGCGTATCCAGAGGTTGCCGGTGTACTCGGCGATCGCGGTATTTCTCCTGACCGTGGTGTACTACCTCACCCTGTTTGCGCTGCGCGTGTATACACCAGATGATGCCAATCTCGACCATATTTCGACCTTTGAGGTCGGAAGCGCGCTGCTCTGGTATGCAAGCGCTTTCGGCGTGTTCTATGCGTTCTTCATCTATTTCGCCGTGAGCGACTTGATGCTCAACGTACGCCGGCGCTTTCGCGCTGCGCTGGTGTTTGCTGCGGGTGTCGATGGCAAGCCGAGATCGGGCATCGCCAAAAAATTCGCGGCGGTATTTGTGGTGGTCGGCGTCATGCCGGCGATGCTGTTACTACTGGACCTGACGGTGTTCGCGCCGCTCAGGGAGATTCAGGGCTTGGACACCGAGCGCGTTATCCTGCTCGATTTAATCTCGTCGTTCTATATCATCGGTGCGGCGGTGGTTTTCGTCAGCCGCAGCTTGCTAGCACCGACGCGCGAATTATTCGACGCGCAGGAAGCGGTAAAACGGGGGGATCTCAATCACCGCGCCGCCGTGTTGACGGACGACGAATTGGGTGAGGTGACGGCCCGCTTCAACCTCATGGTCGACGCTCTGCGCGAACGCGAGTTGATCGCGTCCGCGCTGAGTCGTTATCTTTCTCCCAGCGTTGCGAAGGCATTGATCGCACAGGGCGGTACCATTGAGTCGAAGTCGGTCGAAGCGACGGTCATGTTTACCGACATGGAGGGGTTCACCGCACTAGCGGAGCAGCTCGGTCCCGCCACCACTGTCGATTTGCTCAACGCCTATTTTTCTAAAATTACCGCCATCATTACAGAGGCAGGTGGCACGGTGAATAACTTTATTGGGGATGCCGTTGTGGCGATATTCAACGTGCCGATCACGCATGATTCTCATGCAAAGGCCGCGATCGAGGCGGCAATTGAAATTTACCGCGTCATGGAAACGGTGCCGATCTTGCTGTCCGACGGGCGCGAGTTCTACTTGCCGACCCGCATCGGCATCAATACGGGCGTCGTTTTTGCAGGCGTCATCGGTGCCAGTCAGCGTCAAAGCTACAGCGTCTATGGCGACACCGTGAACATTGCGGCGCGCATCGAGCCCATTAACAAACGATTCAAGACCAAGATACTTACGACTGAGAGCAGTGCTGCTGTGGCGCTCGCGCAGGGCCTGCCTGCGGGAACGCTGGTGTGTGTTGGTGAAACCATCGTGCGCGGTATCACCACACCGATTAACTTGTACACGACAAACGACGCCCGTTAAGGATTGACGGAGTGGCATCGACCTGCGTGTGGCGCGCGAGTTTATACTGGCGACAAGCTGCTTCATTTCGTTTTGTTGCACCGTTCTAGCGGGGCAAAGGTTCCTATGTCCGCGCACTCCAACGCTCACGCCTCCCTCGCACCTCCCCCCAGAACTGCCATGCCGAAGTCCGGTATATGGCCGGTCATCCGCTCGCTGCTGCCGTATCTGTGGGACTTCAAATGGCGCGTCGCGCTTGCGCTCACGTTTCTGGTGACGGCGAAGGTGGCAAATATCGGTGTGCCGTTGCTAATGAAGCAAATCGTCGATGCGCTCGACAAGGATAAGGCGGTGCTCGCGGTGCCGATTGTCTTGCTGATGGGCTATGGCTTGCTGCGGCTGTCGACAACGTTGTTCGGTGAGCTGCGCGATATTGTGTTCGTCAAGGTCACGCAAAGCGCCATGCGCAAAGTCGCACTCAATGTCTTTCGGCATCTGCATGCGCTGTCGCTGCGCTTTCACCTCGACCGGCAAACCGGCGGCGTGACACGCGACATCGAGCGCGGCACACGCGGCATCTCCACGCTGCTGTCGTATGCGCTGTTCTCGATGATCCCGATTGCACTTGAAATCACGCTCGTGACCATCCTGCTCGCGGCAAAGTACGACTGGACGTTCGTTGTAATCACCTTGACCGCCATTGCGCTCTATATCGCTGCAACGATCGGCATCACGGCGTGGCGCACCCAGCATCG
>JAYVUH010000149.1:0-15162 GCA_043788115.1 Burkholderiales bacterium | reverse complement strand
GCGGCATCTAGCGACGGTTTGACCATCGAACCAAACGCCAGAATTGCCACGCGGCGCTTTTGCGCGCCAATCGCATAGCCCTTGGCTTCCCGAACGATCAAGCCTTTTCCAACGGGTAGCGCTGTCAGGTCTTTCTCGACGCTCACGCCGGGGCCACTGCCGCGCGGATAGCGTATGGCCGATGGCTGGTTGAGGCGCACGCCGGTGGTGAGCATCTGCCTGCACTCATTCTCGTCGGCTGGCGTCATGACTACCATGTTGGGGATACAGCGCAGGAACGAAAGGTCGAACGCGCCGTGGTGCGTGGGGCCATCCGCACCAACAATGCCGCCGCGATCGAGCGCGAATACCACAGGAAGATTTTGCAGCGCTACATCGTGGATCAGCTGATCGTAGCCGCGCTGCAGGAACGTCGAATAGATCGCCAGTACCGGGCGCATACCCTCTGCGGCAAGACCGGCGGCGAATGTCACCGCGTGCTGTTCGGCGATGGCCGTGTCGAAGTAACGCTTCGGAAACTCTTGCGAGAACCTCACCAGACCGGATCCTTCGCGCATCGCCGGGGTGATGCCGATAAGGGTCGGCTCGGCGCGCGCCATATCGCACAGCCAGTCACCGAACACTTGCGTATAGGTGGGCTTCGGCTTGACGTCCGGCGCAGGCACCTGCTTGACGATGCCAATCTTCGGGTCAAATTTTGGGGGCCCGTGGTAGTTGATGGGGTCGTCTTCGGCGAGTTTGTATCCCTGGCCTTTGCGCGTCACCACATGCAGAAATTGCGGACCGTCGAGGTGCTTGATGTTGTCGAGTGTGTCGATGAGCACGTCGAGGTTGTGCCCGTCGATCGGGCCGTTGTAGTTGAAGCCGAAGGCTTCGAACATGGTCGAGGGCGTCATCATCCCCTTGGCGTGCTCTTCAAGTTTCTTGGCGATCTCTTTGAACGTCGGCGTGTATTGCAACGCCTTCTCTGCTGTCTTCCTGGTGGCCGCGTAGAAGCGTCCGGTCATCAGCTTGGCGAAATAGTTGTTCAACGCCCCGATCGATTCCGAAATCGACATATCGTTGTCATTGAGAATCACAATGATATTTTCCTTACCGACGTTGTTCATCGCCTCGAAGGCCATGCCGGCGGTAATAGCACCATCACCGATAATCGCCACCGAGTGGCGTTTGATGCCGGCAGTTCGCGCTGCCACCGCCATGCCGAGCGCAGCAGAAATCGACGTGGAGGAATGTGCCGTACCGAAGCTATCGTAGGGCGACTCTTCACGGCGAGGAAAGCCGGCGATGCCGCCTTTTTGTCGCAACTTCGCCATGCCCTCGCGCCGCCCGGTCAAGATTTTGTGGCCATAGGTCTGGTGGCCGACATCCCACACCAGACGATCGTGCGGGGTGTTGAATACGTAGTGCAACGCAATTGTCAGCTCGACCGTGCCCAGATTTGACGACAGGTGTCCGCTGGTTCTGGATACCGAATCGACGATGAATTCGCGAAGTTCATTGGACAATTGTGCGAGGTCGCGGCGATCTAACGTTCGCAGGACTTGCGGGTCGTCGATCATTTCGAGCATCGCGTACTTGTTGAGCGGTTCGTTTGACGCAGTGGTCATACCGGTGTCTCTTCTGTTTCTAATAATCACGGCTGACGATAAAATCGGCTACTTGGTGCAGGCGCCTAGCGGATTCGCCAAAGGGGTCAAGACTCCTGTGCGCGTCCTGCAACAGATCATCAGCAAACTGCTTCGCCGAGCCCAAACCTAGCAAGCTGACGTAGGTCGGCTTGTTTGCATCCTGATCTTTTCCCGCTGTTTTGCCGAGTTTGTCAGTATTAGACTCGCAATCCAGAATGTCGTCCACCACCTGAAAAGCGAGGCCGATGCACTTGGCGAAGTGGTCGAGTTTCTGTTTTTCGACGGTGTCGAGTGGGTGCCCACAAAGTGCGCCCATCACGATCGAGGCGCGAATCAAGGCACCGGTCTTGAGCATGTGCATATGTTCGAGTTCAGGGAGTGAAATTTCCTGAGCCACACTGGCCAGGTCAATGGCCTGCCCGCCTGCCATGCCGCGCGATCCACAAGCCTCAGCCAACAAGCGGATTAACGCCAGTTGATCGCCTGGGTTTTCCGAAAGTGTGTGGGCGCTCACAATCTGAAATGCCATTGCCTGTAGGGCATCTCCAGCCAGAAGTGCGGTCGCTTCGTCGAACTCGACGTGGCAGGTTGGGCGGCCGCGCCGGAGTACGTCGTTATCCATGCACGGCAGGTCGTCGTGGACCAAAGAGTACGCATGGATCATTTCTACCGCCGCCGCCACGACGCGAACCCGTTCAATCGGCGCGGACGAGATTTCGCCTGCCGCGAACGCAAGCATCGGACGCACACGCTTGCCGCCTCCCAGTACAGCGTAGCGCATCGCGTCGTGGAGTCGGTGGGGAATCGACCTGGCGGGGGGGAGTAACTCCCCGATTGCGTGTTCCATGTCGCCTGCAGTCTCGCGGGCCCAGTCGTCAAAAGTTGTCATTTCGTGCTGGCAGAGCCTATTCGTCAAATTCACGGAGCACGGCGGGCGAGCCATCGCCGGACGGCGTCAGCACTTGTATGCGCTGCTCAGCGTCGGCCAGCACTTTTTCGCAATAACGTAATAGTTCCGTGCCGCGTTGGTAGGCCGCCAGCGACTCCTCGAGCGGTAGCTGGCCGGCCTCCATTTTTTCGACCAGCACGTCGAGTTCGGCCATGGCCACCTCGAAGCTTTTCGGCTCTTTTTCAGTATTCTTTGGCATATGCGCGGAAATCCCGGTGCAACGGATGGATCGGTCCACCTCGAACCGCGCTAGTGCGGTGCATTGAGGCGGTGAATGAGGCGGTGGATTGAGGCAGTGGATTAAAGCGGTGGATTAAGGCGGTGCAGACGGTAATGAATTTTACCTGCCACCGTGCTTGTCTGCTTCCAGCGCATAACGATGGTTTTCGTCTGGCGAAAAGCGCTTTTCCGGTTGCAGAAACAGGCCGAATTGGGCAAAATCACTATCCCTCTTTTTGCCCGGCTGTTGCGCGGCAAAAGGAACTGAGTCGGGACGGAGCAAGCAGAGTTAAAAGCTAGTTTCTCGATCGCCCGGGTGTTGTTTTTACTTTGGTTCACACGCGGCAGTTTGAAGCTACGCGCGTGTTAATTGGGGGTAAGGACTATGTCCAAACTAATGGGCGAGCGCGAGCTCTCCAAGCCTTTTGTGCCGACGACCCAGCTGCCACTTAGCTGGTACTTCGACAGCGCCGTCTACCAGCGCGAGCAAGACACCATGTTCAAGCACGGCCCGGTTTACGTCGGCCACGAACTGATGGCACCCAACAAGAACGATTTTCAGGCGTTGGACGCGCGCGGTGGTGCCTGGAGTTTGATCAACAACGGCCAGTCCGTCGAAATGGTGTCCAATATCTGTCGCCATCGTCAGGCGGTGATGCTCAAGGGGGCGGGGCAGCTGCCAAGCGGCAATATCGTTTGTCCGTTGCACCGTTGGACCTACGACAACAAGGGTGACTTGCTGGGTGCGCCGCATTTTTCGGAGCAGCCGTGTTTGCACCTGCCACGCAAGCCATTGTCGCGCTGGAACGGATTGCTGTTTGAAGGGCCCAATCCGATCGTCGACGATCTCGCCAAGATCAAGTGGGCGAGGGAACTCGATTTTTCCGGCTATGTATTCGATAAAGCGGAAATCACAACATACAACTTCAACTGGAAGACCTTCATCGAGGTCTATCTAGAGGACTATCACGTCGTGCCGTTTCACCCCGGCCTCGGCAGCTTTGTCGATTGTGATTCGCTCGAATGGGATTTCGGCGACTGGTATAGCGTGCAAGTCGTTGGCATCAAGAATAATCTCGCGCGTGCCGGCACGGCGACCTACCAAAAATGGCACGACGTTGTACTCGGCTACCGTAACGGTGAACCGCCGCGTTTCGGCGCGATCTGGCTGACGATTTATCCGAACGTGATGGTGGAGTGGTATCCGCATGTGCTGGTGGTATCGACCATCTTGCCAGACGGGCCGGACAAGTGCACCAATGTTGTCGAGTTCTATTACCCGGAAGAGATTGCGTTGTTTGAGCGCGAGTTCGTGGAAACCGAGCAGCAGGCCTACGCCGAAACCGCGATCGAAGACGAAGAAATTTGCCAGCGTATGAATGACGGCCGTCGTTTGTTGTGGCGCGAAGGTCGGGACGAACAGGGGCCCTACCAAACGCCGTATGAAGATGGCATGGTGCATTTTCATGAGTTTTTACGTCGCGAATTGAACGTGGTATGAACGCGTGGGTGGCTGGGTTTTGCTAATGCGCGCCCGCTGGGATCACGTATGACTTCATCATGGATGCTCGTGGCGGGGCGGCTCCGGACGGGTAGAGCAGGGGCCCCGCGTAGTGGGGATGCGACCCGTAGGTGCCGCAGTGGTGCCCGCTGGGATCACGTATGACTTCATCATGGATGCTCGTAGCGGGCGCCCTGTTTGCCACGATGGGTGCGTTTGCCAAGTTTCTAGGGTCGCAATTCACGGGCGCCGAATTGTCGATGTATCGCTCGCTGGTCGCATTGAGTGCGGTGGGTATGGTGGTACTGATTCGTCGCCAGTCGCTGGTCACCGCGTTCTGGAAAGGCCACTTCTGGCGCGGCGCGACCGGCACCATCTCACTGGTCGGTTATTTCTATGCGATGACGCAATTGCCGCTCGCCACCGCAATCACCCTCAACTACACCTCGCCGTTGTGGCTCACGGTGCTGTCAACGCTGTTGCTAGGCGAGCGCTTTCGACCCTTGCTAGTGGTGGCGATCGTGTTGGGTTTCGTCGGTGTGGCGATGCTGCTGCAGCCCACTTTTTCAGACGACAATCTTCACGCTGGATTGATCGGCTTGAGTTCCGGATTCTTTGCGGCGTGCGCGTATGTCAACGTCAAGAAGCTGGGAGAAGTGGGCGAGTCCGAATGGCGCGTGGTGTTCTATTTCGGTGTGATCGGCTTTATTGGTTCGGCGGCGGTGCAAGGCGTTTGGAAGGGTGACTTCCACGCGGTTTCCATGACCACGCTGTGGCCGTTGCTGGCCATGGGGCTGGCGGCGACCATCGCACAGCTCGCGATGACGCGCGCGTATCACAGCGGCAATACGCTCGTGGTGGGGGCGTTTGCCTACTCCACCGTCATCTTCGCCGCTATTTTCGGGCTGGTGTTTTTCGATGAGAAATTACCGGCACTGGCTTGGATGGGAATGGCGGTCATTGTCGCCAGCGGTATGATCGCCAAATTTGCCAGTGAGCGGACTGCGCCTGACGCGGCCAAGCGTCGGCCGACGCTACCCGCAGAGGAAGATTAGTCGGATAATTTAGCAACGATAATGTGGGGATTTTGATGCTTGTCTCAACTGCTGAACTGGCCGCGCACGTGAATGATCCGACTTGGGTCGTGTTCGATTGTCGTCACGATTTGATGGACGGCACCAAAGGCGAACGCCTGTATCGGCAAGGCCACATCGCCGGCGCATTCTTCGCCAATCTTGATGTCGATCTGTCGAGCGAAAAGACCGGCAGCAATGGTCGCCATCCACTGCCGTCGCCGGCCGCGTTTTCCGCTTTCCTGGCGCGACACGGCGTCACCAACGAGTCAACCGTGGTCGCCTACGACGACGTCGGCGGTCAGTTCGCTGCGCGATTGTGGTGGCTTGCACGCTGGGTTGGATTGGCAAACGCATCGTTGCTTGACGGCGGCATTCAACGTTGGACGGCGGATGGACACGCACAATCCCAAACGGTGCCGCAAACGCGCCCCGCGTCTTTCCGAGGCCACGCCGATCCGAGGCTTACAATATTGGTCGATGACCTGCTGCCGCAGATCGGACAGACAGGACTCACGCTGATCGATGCGCGGCCCGCAGAGCGCTTTCGCGGCGACGTCGAGCCGATTGACCCGGTGGCCGGGCACATTCCCGGTGCGATCAACCGGTTCTATAAAGAGAATCTCAACGCTGATCTGACGTTCAAATCGCGCGAGCAGCTTCGTGCGGACTTTGTGCAAATTATCGATTCTGACAAGTCAGCAGAGGTCGTTCACCAGTGCGGCTCAGGCGTGACCGCGTGCGCGAATATTTTTGCGATGGAGTATGCGGGCTTGCCGGGTTCGCGTTTGTACGCAGGTTCATGGAGCGAGTGGATTGCTGATCCATCACGGCCGATTGTTCGCGGGGCCGCCACACCGGCACAGGCTGGCTAGTGACGCGCGGGTTGGTGACGCGTTCATTGGCCGCTGCGATCGTCGCGCTGGCGGCAAGCTTAACCAGCGCGGTGGCAGAGCCAACGCTTCCAATCCCTGCCGGGTTACGCGCAAGCGGTATTCCACCGATTCCACTTGCGTTCGTCGAGCGCGCAGCGCCCTTCACGAAGTTCAACGCCTCAACGCTGCTCGATTGGCACCCGACTGCACAGATTGCACTATTGCGCACGCGCGCCGATAGTGATGAGTACGAGCAACTGTATTTGTTGAACGGCGCGACCGCCGTGCCGCAGCGTCTCACTGACGGCACCCATGTCATCGTCGACGCGACGTTTCAGCTAGGTACGGGCGAGCAAGTGCTGTTGCGGCGCGAGGCGGGGCGCACCGGCGAGGTTCAGTTGTTCCGCTTGGATGTAGTCACCAAAAAATTGACGCGACTCTCGCCTGAGGGAGAGTCCGCTGGTGCACCCACGTGGAATTCGCGTGGGGAGCTCATCTCGTTTACCACCACCACGGCCTTTACAACCACCGCCGCCTTTACGACCACCGTTGTCACCATTGCCGCCACCGGACGGACGGTCAAGCTGTATGTTGGCGATCCGCGATCACCGGCGTCGATCAAGGTTGTCGCCACAACAGTCGGAGGTGATTGGCGGGCGGCACAGTTCGCACCCGACGGCGGGTCGGTCGTCTACATCGCTGATCGCGATGGACGCTCTTCGCTATGGAAATTTGATTTGGTGACCGGCAGGAATGAACGGCTGACGAAGATCGATGCGCCGACTCAGCGATTCGAGACACCGCGCTTCATGCCAGATGGGAGGAGCGTGTTGCTGACTGCGCAGCAACCTGCAGCGCTTCGACAACTGGTGCGGATCGATCTGGCGACAGGCGACCAAACTTCGTTCGCAACGCTGCCGAATGCTGACATTGCAGACTTCGCCATTTCGGTGATTGCCGAACGCATTGCCGTCAACGCAACCGAGGCGGGTACCTCGGTACTCCGCTTTCTCGATATCGACACCGGCAAAGAGCTGCTTCGGCCCGCACTGCTACCGGGCGAGATCGTCGGCATGCGTTGGCAGCAGGTTAGTGCAGGCGAGGACAAGGCGATCGAGAGTGGTATGCAGCTTGGATTTAGTCTGGCGACCTCGCGTGCACCACGAGAGTTATTCGTCTATGACACGAAGACGACGAAGCTGACGCGCTGGACCAACGGCGGCGTGCCCGGACTCAATGCGTTCGGCTTCGCGGAGCCTGCGCGCGTTTCCTAGAAAGCGCCGGACGGTGTCGCCGCGTCAGGCGTGCTTTACGCGCCGGATGTCGGCGCTTTTCCCGGAAAGCGCCCCGTGTTGATTCAGCTTCGCAACGAGAGCGAGCTCACACAGCCGATCGGCTTTCTTGCCTCGAAAAACTATCTGCCGACTGCAATGGGCGTCGCGGTCGTGTACCCGGAGGCCCCGGCGGTGAAAGATGACGCAGGCCTTGCAACCCTGTTGGATTGGATCGCCACACAACCTGCGTTGGATGCCAGTCGCGTGATTTTTTCGGGGGCGGCAGCGCGTGTTGAGTCGTTGTCGGCGGTCCTCACACGACCGGGAAACCGCATTGCCGGAGCCATTATTTACGGAGAAGCAGCGCGGCTCCAAGACACCAGCCTTCCTCGTCTGATCGTGCAGGGAAAGTTGGCAGCTCCCGCATCGAATGTCTGGCTCTTGAGCGACTCGAACGAGCGCACGTCTTTCGCTAAGAAGGCTGAGCAAGATTTCCGTTTCTATACCGAGGTCAATTTCATCGAGTCCATGCTAGCTCGCTAATGCGCTGCCGCAAAGAAAAAGGGCGTCCGAACCGGACGTCCCGATTTGGGAACCGACAGCGTTACTTCAGATTTTCAGCGAAGAATTTCTCTGCGCGCGTGAAAAACTCGACAACGTTTTCCTGCTTATTGAAGCCGTGTGCTTCGCCCTTCATGATGACCAGTTCGTTCTTGACGCCCGCCCTGTCCATCGCGGCGCGCATCGCTGTTCCGTGCTTCAGCGGCACTCGCACGTCCAATTCGCCCATTACTAGCAACACTGGTACTCTAATTTTGTCGGCATTATTTACCGGAGAATATTTCTCCAACAGTGAGCGTTCAGTTTTCAGGCTGCCGATGGTGCGATCATAAAAGACCGTCATGTTGTAGCGGGAATTGTTGCTATCGCTGGTCATTTCGGTTTGTAGCTGCACGAGGTCGGAGACCGCGATCCAAGGTAGCCCGCAGCGGAACATGTCCGGCTCCCTCACTAACCCTTGGAGAGTGGCGTATCCGCCGTAGCTGCCGCCATATAGGCAGACACGATTCTTGTCGACGATGCCCTGCTTGATCAGAAATAAGACGCCGTCAGTGATGTCGTCTTGCATGGTTTGGCCCCACTGCTTGTAGCCGGCGCTTAGGTGCTTACGACCAAAACCAGTAGAGGCGCGCGGCTCGGGTTCCAACACCACGTAGCCGCGATTGGCAAAGAAAGGTGCCTCCGAATAGCGGCCCCATGGGTTGCCGCCATACGTGCGAGCATTCGGTCCGCCATGAATGTTGACGATCAACGGCAGGTTCTTGCCGTCAGTACCCTTCGGGATTGTCACCCAAGCCGGAATTTTCAGGCCGTCTCTCGCCGAATAAGGCATATAGGTGCGCGGCGAAATATGATCCTTGTTGATCCACGGGCGCGATTGCGGCAGTTCTTCAAGCCCCCGGCTGGTGTCATAGAGATAGTAACCGCCGGGATTCGTCGCCGACGAGGCGCCGACGAGTATTCTCGATGCGTCGCTCTGTGGATTGAAAAACAGTACGTTGTTTGTTCCCTTCAGCGCACTGTCAATTTGTGTTTGCAGCGCCGCGAATTTGGGGTCGAGCCATTTGACCTTGTACTCCTCGGCGTTGTACTCGACACCTAGTAGTTTCTTTTCCGTCCGGTTCCAGATCAGCCCGCCGCGTATGTCGATCAATGGGTGCTCAAAGATGAGTTCCCCGAGCTTCTTGGTGGCTAAGTCGTAGCGATAGAGCGCGTATTTGTCGCGACCCACATTCGACGCCACAATCAATGACTTCCCGTCTGGCTCAAACGCCACTGCGTCCATTGAGTCTTGTGCATCGTCCGGCGAATTTTTCCACAACATTTCCCACTTGGACTTCACGTTAGGGCGGTACCAAGTCACCGTTTCTGTCGTGTCGGGGTCCGGGCTCTCGGCAATCAGCGGCTGATCGTCCCAGTCAAGCACCCATCCCTGCGTCTCGCCGGGATTCTCAAACGTTAGTAGTTCGGAGCGCCCAGTGTTCGTGTTGACGCGATACACATCAGCGATCACCCGGTTGCGTAAGCGCATTACGGCCAGCATCTCGCCTTTGGTGTCGCCTGCGATTGAGCGCAGCGGAGCCAAGCCACGCAGGTCCGTGAGGTTTCGAATGCCAGTGCCGTCCGCGTTTACCGCATAAGTACCGCGGTAGCGCGCCTCGCCAAGCGCATCCCGGCCATCGGCAACCCGAAGAAACAGTCGATCGTTGTTGATCCAGCTGAAGTTGATGACATCGTTGTCGGTGAAACCAGTAATCAGTGCGCGAGTGCGCTTGACGAGATCGATGACAACCAGATTGTCCCGATCCTTGACCGGCACCAGCGCGGCCAGACGATCACCATTTGGCGAAATTGACATCGAGGTATATTCGGCGCGTCGCATGAAAACGTCGATGGGAATCACCGGCGGCTTTCCTGCGGCCGCGACGGCGGCGACCGGCTCAGGTTTACTCTGCGCGCTCGATGTGAGAGGGGCGATAGCGGCAAGCATCAATGCGGAGGCGGCGATGGCGATCGGAGAGAGAGATACTTTCATCAGAAAACCCTATTGTTGGCAAGGAGATCCCGCACGCATTTGGCGCACAGTGACAGGCGAAGAAGTCTAGGCAGCTTTATGTTGTTTCGCAAGCCTTTTTCGCCGCCAATTTCCGGCGTGCGACACGCCCCCGCAAAGTATGATGAAAGGCGGATATTTTCCGATGAATCCCGCACCAACTTTGGTGTCAGACGGCTCGGAAAGGGGGAACGATGATTGCGGATATGGTCCTACTGATTCACGCGGCGATTGTGGTGTTCAATGTCGGCGGGTTGGCCGCGATTGCTGTCGGTGGCTGGCTGGGATGGCATTGGGTTCGCTATCGCGTCTTTCGCTGGGCGCATCTTGGCGCGTTGGGGTTCATCAGCATTGAAGCGTTGCTCGGCATCACCTGTCCATTGACCCGTCTGGAGGACTGGCTGCGTGGCGAATCGACGCCGTCGGGATTTGTGGCGCGATGGATCAGTCGCTGGCTGTACTGGGACTTGCCGGCGTGGGTGTTCGTCGTGGCGTATATCAGTGTGTTCGCATGTGCTGCGGTCCTGTGGATCATGGTTCCGCCGCGCCACGAAAATAAATGAAACTCGCTATCTGGCGGGCGTTTTGAAGCAAAAACGCTTGGAAACGCCCGTCTTTGCTAGAGTTTGTTTTCTATTTCCCCGACGTCGACCGGTGGCTTTTTCGTGCCTAACTTTGATTCGGTGCCATCCAAAAGCTTGGTGATGTTCTCACGGTGCCGCCAGATCAATAGCGCGCACATCAAGATGACAGCCGGCAGATAGGGCGTCAGACCAAACAGCAGGAAGGCGTAGAAGGGCGCGAACACGGACGCGGCAAGCGCCGCCAGAGACGAGTAACGAAAGAACACCACGATGATGAGCCAGGTGGCCAATGTGGCGAGTCCCAACCAGCCATTGATCGCCAGCAAAATACCCGCAGCCGTGGCGACACCTTTACCGCCTTGAAAGCGAAAGAAGACCGGAAACAAGTGGCCGAAGAATACGGCGAATGCGACACAGGCCAAAGTGGTATCGGACAGTGCAAACTCGGTCGCATATCGCTGAGCCAGCCACAACGCCAGCCACCCCTTACCGGCGTCGCCCAGCAACGTAAGTAGGGCGGCCAGCTTGTTGCCGGTGCGCAACACGTTGGTGGTACCCGGGTTGCCGGAGCCGTACGAGTGTGGATCTGGCAGCCCCATCAATTTGCTGACGATCACGGCGAACGACAGCGAACCGATCAGGTAGGCGATGAGAATGGCGAGGATCGCGAGAAGGTTGCCCATAAGGCAGTACTTTACAATGGCTCTGTGTGCCAAGACAGATCGGTGCCACGACAGATCGCGTTGCAGGGCTATACGTGGCGTGACGCTGGATGTGGGCTGCCACAAAAGCGGCGTGGCATTGCCAATCGCTTTTTACAAATTAATCTTGATGAAAATCGGCTTTTACTTTCGTCAGAAAAGGGTTTATGGACATTATCTTCATTCGCGAATTTCGAGCCGACGCCTGGATCGGTGTCTATGAGTGGGAGCAGCAGCGCCCGCAAACGCTCGAACTCGATATCGACATCGGGCTAGACACGCATCGCGCCGGTAGCAGCGATTCCATCCGCGACACCATCGACTACGGCAAGGTGGTTGAGCGCGTGAAGAGCGATCTGGCGGACGCCAAGTTCAAGTTGCTGGAAGCCTTGGCAGAACACATCACGCAAGTGCTGTTCACCGACTTCAATGCGGATTGGGTCAAGATCAGCGTGGCCAAGATTGGCCACATGCGTGGTGTCAAGAAAGTGGGCGTGACCATCGCTCGTTCGCGGCATGATCCAACGATTCGCTCGGCCGGGCCGGGCTCGGCCGACTCGATGGTCGGCTAGACGGTGCTCAAGTGGGTGCTGATCGTTGTCGTTGCGGTTATCGTGCTGGGCTTCCTCGCGCCGCGTTTGCAAAAATTTGGACTGGGGCGTTTGCCGGGTGACTTGCGGTTTCGCTACCGAGGGCGTGACGTGTACCTACCGATCACCTCGACTGTTGTCATATCGCTGCTCGTCACTGTGATCAGCCGCGTCATCTGAAGAAATTTCGACGCAGCGACTTTTGGTCACTTACTCTTTAAGCGCCGCGTCAACCAGCGTGGGCTTGGCGACGCGAACGACTTCAGCTGGTGGCATTGAAACCAGAAAGCCCCGCTTGCCGCCGTTGATATAGATACGCTCAAGGTCGAGGATGGTCCGTTGCATATAGACTGGCATTGGCTTTCGCAAACCAAACGGCGAACATCCGCCGACTTGGTAGCCCGAATGACGATGCGCGTCTTCCGGCCTGCAAGGCGCGACGCGCTTGGCACCGATCTGGCGCGCTAGTTCCTTGGTTGATACCTTGTGGTCGCCGTGCATCAGCACACAGAGCGGCTCGCGCTTGTCGTCCTCAAAGATTAGCGTCTTCACCACATGATGTTCGTCCACGCCCAGCGAGGTTGACGATACGCCGGTACCGCCGTGCTCGACGTAGTCATAGACGTGTTCGCCGTAGTTGACGTTGTGTTGCTTGAGCGCCGTGGTTGCCGGTGTCTCGCTGTGTTTGCTCATGTGATTGATGTCTGGTGTTATCCGCGCGGATGATGCTGCGCGTGAATGGCTTTCAAGCGTTCCCGCGCAACATGGGTGTAGATCTGCGTGGTGGTGATATCCGCGTGGCCGAGCAACAATTGCACGACGCGAAGATCTGCCCCGTGATTGATCAGATGTGTGGCAAAGGCGTGGCGCAGAACGTGTGGGGAGATCGTCGCGCTGATGCCGGCCTTGAGGGCGTAGCGTTTGATGATGTTCCAGAACATCTGGCGTGACATGGTCGCGCCGCGAACAGTGATGAACAGATCATTGGACGGACGCCCGTTCAGTATTTCAGTGCGGGCTTGGTTCATGTAGCGCTGCAGCCATTCAGCGGCGACCTGCCCTAGTGGTACCAGCCGCTCCTTGCTGCCTTTGCCCATTACCCGGATGACCTGCTGACTAAGACTGACCTGTGCCACCGGCAGGCTGACCAATTCGGTGACGCGAAGACCCGCCGCGTAGAGCGTTTCGAGCATCGCGCGATCACGCATGCCCAACGGCGTGTTGATGTCGGGTGCATTGAGGAGCGCTTCGACATCGACTTCCGAAAGTGATTTCGGCAATCCGCGCGGCAACTTAGGCGCCTCCAACGCCGCGCTCGGATCGACCTCCAACAGTTTCTCGCGCAGCAGGTATTGGTAGAAGCGCCTAAGTGTCGAGGTGAGGCGGGCGGTGGTGCGCGGGCCGGCATGATCGACCGAGATTCGATGCACAAAATAGGCTTGCAAATCCGTGCTGTCCAGCGTGACGAGCGAAGGCGCCGCGGTGTGCTGCGGTAGTGCCAGCCAACGATCAAGCTGCACCAAATCCCGACGGTAGCTCTCGATGGTGTTTTTCGACAAGCCATCAGACAACCAAAGGCTGTCGGCGAATTGGTCGATGAGTGGGTCGTAGGGTTGGCTGGACATTTACTTATCTAGCAGTTTCTTTGCATTTCACGATATTTGTTTGACGGTTGATCTCAGTGTTCTGCTTCCCCCTTTGGAAAAGGGGGGTCGAGGGGGATTTTTAGCGTTCGCGTGTGGACAACGTCTGCAAATCCCCCTTAGTCCCCCCTTCGGCAAGCTATGGGCAGGCTCTTTTCCAAAGGGGGAAATAGTACGCAATGGGTTCAGTCGGATTTGGCATTGCGAATTTCAACAAACCGCTAGAACAATCGCAACGATGAATCGCGCTTGCTGGCGACAGATCTGCTGGCCGGTGCCGCAAGCACCACACCTTCGTGCGTGAGCAACCATCGCTTGATGGCTAGCGGGTCATCGCGTTTGCCACCCATGAAACCCCCCAATCCGTTCGCCGCGACAATGCGATGGCACGGCACCACGATCGGCACCGGATTCTTGCCGCAAGCGGTACCAACGGCGCGCGCGTTTGAGTCAATCTGCGCGGCGACTTGGCCGTAGGTCATGGTAGTGCCGGCGCGAATGGTTTGCATGGCGTGCCAGACGTCGAGTTGATGTTTGCTGCCAGAAAGCCTGACAGGGAGATCAAACACAAACGCGGCGTTATCGAGATACGACATGAGTTGCACGCAGGCCAGATGCGCAAGAGAATTTTTCTTCGGCGGTTTAGCCGGCACAGTGCCCGGCAACAGTACGACGGCAGTAACTGCCCGCTCATCCGCGCGGATACCGATGGACCCGAACGGTGCGACCAAGCACGCATCGAACTGGTTGGTCAGATTCGCGGTCAGGTCAGTTGTCATGTCAGCCATTGCATCGCAACGGCGATGAAAATCGCCAAAAATAGTGTTTCAGAGACGATCAGGATCACCGGTCGCCAACCGAGCACCGTGAGTTCCTTCAACTGAGTTTTCATGCCGATGGCGGCAATCGCGGTGACTAGAAGAAACCTCGACGACTCGTTGAAAAACGTGCTCAGGCCTTTGGGCAGCGCAACGGTGCTGTTGATCACTACCAGCACACCGAAGGCGACTGCAAACCACGGCAGCAACGGCGGGCGCTTGCTGTCCTTGGTGGCAACGTCGCCGGCATCGGCGTTGCGCCGGAGCATGATGGATAACACCAAAATCACTGGCAGCAGCATCGCCACCCGCAGCAGTTTGACGACGGTCGCGGTATCGCCTGCTTCAGGTGAGACCGAATAGCCGGCGCCGATGACTTGTGCGACGTCGTGAATGGTGGCGCCGAGAAAGATGCCGGCCTGTCGATCACTAAAACCCAGCGCGTGAGACACCAGCGGGTAGATCACCATGGCGATCGTCGAGAGAGCGGTGACACCGATGACCGTGAAGGTGGTGTCGCGGTCCGAATGCGCGTGGCGCGGCAATACCGCGGACACCGCCAGCGCGGCAGAAGCCCCGCAAATGGCAACCGCGCCGCCGGTGAGGATGCCAAAGTTGCGGTCATGCGCGGTGGTGCGCGCGATTAGTGCCCCGATCACCATCGTCAGCACCACCGCACCGACCACCATG
>JAYVUH010000148.1:0-6524 GCA_043788115.1 Burkholderiales bacterium | reverse complement strand
GGAATCAAAATTGATTTGAACATGTGGTTCACTCCGTGTGGGGTTGGTGACGAAGCCATGCTACGCTGCACGGGTCTGCAACCTTTGATATTGATCAACAACCACGCATTTCAACGACCGTGCATTTCGATGGCTAGCAGTTTGCTGCTGTCAAGCGGCACAGTCCGTGCGCGCAGTCCAAGCAATGACACACACGAACATGCATTGACGAGATGATGAGCAAAGCATTTACAAAAGAAGACGATGGTGACGAAGAGTTTGAGTCTGGCGCGAACGGTGCCAGCGCACCGATTCCGGTAGGTGCCAAGAACTACATCACGCCAGGCGGCCATCAGCGTTTGAAGGATGAACTCAAGTACCTGCTCGACCGCGAGCGTCCGGCGGTGACGTCGGCCGTGTCGTGGGCGGCAAAAAACGGCGATCGATCGGAAAATGCCGACTATCAGTACGGCAAAAAGCGTCTGCGCGAGATCGACAAGCGTCTACGCTTTCTAACCAAGCGACTCGACATCGCCGAAGTGGTCGACCCACTCACGCCACGCGATGACGACATGGCCGAGCGTGTGTTCTTCGGCGCGACGGTCACATACGCAAATGCCGCCGGTGCCGAGAACACCGTTACGATCGTTGGCATTGACGAACTTGATTTGAAGCGCAATTACATTACGTGGATATCACCGTTGGCGCGCGCACTCATGAAAGCGCGCTCCGGTGACGCGGTCGTGTTGCATGCCCCCGGTGGGCGCGAAGAGCTGGGCATTGTGGATGTGAGTTACGAGGCGGTGGTGAGTGAGCCGTTCGTGCCGCAAGCGCCGATTAGCTTGAATACGGTGAAGTCCGAGGCCAGTTAGAGACCCCGGCTCAAGGCCGGGGCGACAGTGGAGTGAGGGGTGACCCTGGATTAAGTCAGCGGCGACACGCGGTGAGTTCGAAATCTAGTCTCGCCCGTTCGCTTGTGCGCGTATCTCACCGCCTGGGAAGGCGGCGCTATGTGCATTGAAGTACATGCCATCCGCCGCAAATGTCGTCGCTTGGGTCTGTGTGAGTCGCGCGTTGGCTGCGGCGTTCCAAACACCACTTGCTGATTGCACGAAGCCGACGGTGACACCGCCGTTTGCACCGATTGCGCCGGTGTGAATGTGCGCGACCGTTGCTGTCATGCCGCTGGTGGTCATGTTCACGGTGAAGGCACCGGTGATAGGGTCGAACTCCGCACGGCCACGTCCGGTTGCGGTCGACGCATTGGTCGGCACTTCTTGGGTGGCGCTGAGGTTGCCCGTGCGAATGACTTTGCCGATTTGCCCGCGCAACTCGCCACCGGGGAATGCAGCGCTGTGGACGTTGACGTACATGTCACCGAACAGGAATGATCGATATTGCGCGGTTGTCATGGTCGTCGGTGCCATCGTCCACACGTTGGAGGTGCCGACGCGCGTGAACGGGAAGGTGACTGGCCCGTTTGCGCCGAACACACCGGTGTGGATGTGTGCGGCGGTCGCGGGTACGCTGGTGGTAATCGAGCCCGAGGCAAGCAGCGTGATCGGGTCCACGGTGATTCGCGCGGTCGCGGTTTCAACGGATGCCGCCGGTGGCACCTCTTGGTCAGCCGTGAGCCTCACATCCGTCACATCGGTACCGATCTGACCGCGAATCTCTCCGCCCGGAAAAGCGGTGCTGTGCGCGTTGAAATAGAGGTTCCCCGCGAGGAGGCTTTGGTACTGCGTAGGCGTTAATGTCGCACCTGCGGCTGCCGTCCAGATTCCGCTACCGGCGGCTGTTTCAGTCATGGGCACGATCACCGGACCGTTACTGCCGATGGCAGCTTCGTGAATGTGTGCTGCAACTGCGGTCATTCCGCTTAGCGTCATGCGCGCAGTGAGTGCGCGTGTGCTGGGCTCCACCGCGATGATGGCAGTACCGCTAGCGATAGTCGTGACCGATGGGTTTTCCTGCGTGCCGGTCATCGTCGTAGTACGCGTGACGACTCCCATTTGTCCGCGGATTTGACCGCCGGGAAATGAGACGCTATGCACGTTGGCATACAAGCTACCGCCAGCCAATGCCGCGCGCAAATCTGTACTCAGAATCGTGCCTGACGCTACCACCCAAATGCCGCTACCGGCGCTGGATTCGCTTAACGGCAGTATCACCGGGCCGTTACTGCCCGCGTTGCCCAAGTGAAAGTGGGCGGCGTTGCCAGTCATGCCGGTGGTGGCGATGCTGCCCGAGAGTTCCCCGGTCGCGACATTGACTGAGAGCGTCGCGACGCCTGTGGCGGCGGTGAGGGCAGGCGGATTTTCTTGCGCGCCGACGAGGCTCGCGGTATAGATGATGCTGCCCAGCGGCGGTGATGGTGGCGGGGCGACACTTTCGCTGCTGCCACCGCAGCCGGCGAGGAGAGAGGCGAAACCAATGGCGACGAGCGCCATCAAGCGGTGCGATAAGCGTTGGGTTGTGTGCATATGAAGCTCCTGTACGGTAGACACTGAATTGTTTCGTTTTAAATCGAATCGCGGCTGCTTGAGGCTACGTTAGCACTGATACGAAAACCGCGCAGGGTTGGATTCAGCCGCAGCGGCAGAAAAGGATGAAGGCACCTATTGGCGGGCATCTTCGAGCAAAAAGCCTTGGAAAAGCCCGTATATAAACGACTTTTCTTCGACTAGATGATGCGTTTGCGGATCATACTGACGGCGATTTCGGCAATGATCACCACTACGAAGATGGTTGAGAGCACGACGGCCACCTGATCCCAGCGGAACAGGTTCATTGCCGTATCCATCGCCATGCCGATACCACCGGCACCGACCAAGCCGAGTACTGCCGATTCGCGTACGTTGATGTCCCAACGGAACAATGCGATGGAGACGAACGAGGGCATCACTTGTGGCCAGTAGCCCTTGAGAAAAATTGACGCGCTCGATGCACCGGTGGCGGTGAGCGCATCGATTGGTCCGCGGTTCGACTCTTCCAATGCCTCCCCCAGTAGCTTGCCGACAAAGCCGATCGAGCGAAACGCAATCGCCATGGTGCCAGCCATTGCGCCCGGACCGAAAATGGCGATGAACAAGAGTGCCCATACCAAGGTGTTGACCGAGCGGCTGGAGACCAGAATGAACTGCGCGAGCAGATTCAATGCCTTGATGGGGACGACATTGGAGGCGGCCATGATGCCGACCGGGATCGACATGGTGAGCGAGAGCAAGGTGCCCAGCGTGGCGATGTTGAGTGTTTCGATCAGTGCGGCCTGTACTGACTTTTGAAAGTAGGGCGTGTCCATCGGCCACATGCGCTGAAAAAAATCGGCGAGTTGCTCCGGTGCATCGACCAGAAACTCGGGGATGATCTCGATGTTTTTGAGTGAAAAGACAATCGCGGCGACCGTCAGAAAGTAGAACGCGAACCGGAAGAATCGTTGTTCCGGACTGAATCGTTGCCATGTTTTCTCGGCGGCAGCGATGGTCATGATGCCTCCAATGTAGCGGTCTTTTCGCGCGACAGTCTGGCTGAGCGGCGGTTGCGGAAAAAATCCAGCAACGCTAAGTTGTCGTTGAACAACGCACGCACATAACTCGAGAACACCTCGGCCAAAATGATGAGCGCGATGATCGACAGCAGAATCGCACAAACAAAGTCATAGTCGAAGCGCTGAAACGCCGAGAACAGACTGCCGCCGATGCCGCCTGCGCCGACGATGCCAATCATTGTTGAATGACGCAGGTTGGAGTCAAACTGGTAAGAAGCGAATCCCAGAAAACGCGAGAACACCTGTGGTATCACGCCGTATGCCAGCACACCGAAGAAACCCGCACCGGATGCGCGCACCGCCTCGACCTGCTTTGGGGAAATCTCCTCGATGGCCTCGGCGAACAGTTTGGAAATGAAGCCGATCGAGCCGACCACCAGCGCGCCGATGCCGGCGATGGCACCAAAGCCGACCGCTTTGACGAAGATGATGGCGATGACGACTTCGTGAAATGAGCGGCAAACGGCGATCAACGCGCGCGCCGGCCACACCACCCACGGTGGCATCAGGTTACGCGCTGCCATGAGGCCGATGGGTAGAGAAAGGGCGATACCGACCGCGGTCGCGATCACGGCGATCTGCACGCTCTCCGCCAGGCCCTTAACGATCATCTCGACCTTCTCCGGGCCGAAATTGGGCGGGAACATGCGGCCGAGGAATTTCTGCGCGTTGGCAAGTCCGTCAATAAATCGGGCCAGCGTGACGTCGAGTTGCCCAATCGCCCAAACGACATAGATGGCCAGCAGCAGCCAACCGATGCGCAGTGGCCAATTGGCGGGAAAGGCGGTACGAGATTTAGTCATACCGCTTCAAGGTGAAATTCAACACACGAAACCCTTTCTTCCGCGCAGGGGGAGCCCGATTTGCCCCGCGGAAGATGACCGAAAAAATTGGGCTCCCACCCGCGCGGGAGCGGGGGCTAATTGGCATAAGCTGCACAGTACCGGAGCATTACTCAAGCCAGTCCTCGCCACCGTAGATCTCCTTCAAGTGCTCGTCGGTCAATTCGGCCGGTGTGCCGTTAAACACCACTTTGCCGCCGGTCATGCCGATCATGCGCTGACAGAAGCGTTTGGCAAGTGCGACGTTATGGATGTTGACGATGATGGGGATATTGCGCTTGCCGGCCATTGCGGCCATGATTTCCATGATCTCGACGGAGGTCTTCGGGTCGAGCGACGAGGTCGGCTCGTCGGCGAGCAGAATTTCAGGGCGCTGCATGATGGCGCGCGCGATGCCAACGCGTTGTCGTTGGCCGCCTGACAATCCGTCGGCACGTTGGTTGACGAAGTTACCCAGACCAACGGCGTCAAGCAACGCAAACGCTTCGTCGATATCTTCCTTTGGAAACTTGCGCAGCCACGCTTTGAATGCTGACACATAGCCGAGGCGTCCGGTCAGTACGTTTTCCATCACGGTCAGACGCTCAACCAGATTGTATTCTTGGAACACCATGCCGATGCGTCGTCGCGCTTCGCGCAACGGAACGCCGGATAGTTGCGCTAGGTCTTGTCCCTGAAACAAGATTTGGCCTGACGTCGGATCGATCAGGCGGTTGATGCAGCGAATCAGTGTCGACTTGCCGGTGCCCGATGGGCCGATGATGGCGGTGATGCCGTCGCCCGGAATATCGAGGTCAATCCCCTTCAACACCGGGACCCCCTTTTTATATTCCTTGGTCAGTCCGCGAATCTGGATCGAACGATCGGTAGTTGCGTTCATGGCCTATTTCTTCGTTGTTGTCTGTTGAGCGGCAGCGGCGGCTTCATTGGCTTTGCGCTTGTCGAACGCGGCGCGGTTGAACGCTTCACCGCTCACCTCGGCTACTTTGCGCACAGCCTGATAGTCTTGTTTGTAGTTTAGTGGCACAAAGCGGTCGGTACCGCGAAAGGCGGTCATCAGCTCATTGGGAAATTTGAAATCGAAGGTGCATTTTGTGATTTTCTCGCGCAGCTCGGGCGCTAGGTCGTGCACCATCGCCAAGCTGCCCGCCGGGAACGGGCGGCTTTTGTAGAGCACGCGCAGCTCGCCATCCTTCACCGCGCCGCGCTGGATCATTCTCGTCAGCACATCATCGGCAATCGCAGCCGCATCGTAATCGCCGTTGATTACGCTCGAAATCGAGTTGTCGTGTTTGCCCGAGTAGAGTACTTTGTAATCTTTGTCGGGTACCAAACCTTCATCGGGAAACAGTGCGCGCGGCGCTAGGTTGCCCGAGTTCGATGACGGTGACACGTGCGCCACGCGCTTGCCGGCGAGATCGCGCAGCGTCTTGTACGGACTATCGACGCGCACCACCATGATGAGGTGATACGCCATTGGTGTCGGCTTGCCATTGATGATGTTGCCGTGAATGGCAAATGGAATCGCGCCCGCGACGTTGACCGCGAATGGCGTGTCGCCGGCGGCGAGAAGGCTCATTTGAATGCGCCCCGAGCGCATCGCTTCGATGGTGGCCGCGCTTGAATGCACTTGCAGAAAGCGCATGGGGCGGCCGAGGCATTGAGTCATGAAAGTGACATAGGGCGACCACATTTTCTCGTAGGTCGCAGTGTCTTCCTGCGGTGAATAGCTGAGAAGAATAGATTTCGGGTTCTTCAGTTTCGTCGCATCCTTCGGCGCATCGGCGGTGAGGTTCTGATCCTCGTCGCAGTAAATCGTATCGAGTTCACCGCGATGCTTGCAGGTGTTGCTCGCCATCGCGTCGTTCAGGCCGAACGCAATCCAGCAGGCGGCCGCAAACCGCATCGACAAAATCAACAGACGTTTCATTTCTTGCCGCTTTGGGTTTTGGCGGCTTCCGCTTCGCGGGCAACGCGCTTGTCGTAGGCGGCGCGATTGAAGCTCTCGCCACTCGATTCGGCGACCTGGCGAACCAACTCATAGTCCTTCTGGTAGTTAAGCGGCCAGAAACGGTTGGCACCTTGAAACGCCTTAATGAGTTCTGGCGTGAATTTAAACTTGATGGTGCAGTCGACGATTTTTTTCTGGAGATCCG
>JAYVUH010000147.1:0-3424 GCA_043788115.1 Burkholderiales bacterium | reverse complement strand
CCTCGCGCGTAAAAAACTTGATGCGCTGGTCGGCTTTACTGCCAGCCTCAATGACACGCAGTAGTTAGTCGATGACTGACATTCTCCAAACTATTCTGGCGACGAAGCGACGCGAGGTCGGCTACGCGTCCGTGCGGGTTCCGATTGCTGCGTTGCAATCCCGCATCGCTTTGTTAACACCACCTCGGGATTTTGTTGGCGCGATTCGGGCTAGACGAGATTGCGGGCAGCCAGCTGTGATCGCGGAAATCAAGAAGATGAGTCCTTCAGCCGGGCAGTTCCGTGCGGATGGGGACTTTGATCCCGCACGTTTTGCGGCGAGTTATGCCGAAAACGGCGCCGCGTGCTTGTCGGTGTTGACCGACGCCGAGTATTTTGGTGGTGCGGCGGCGGACCTTGCCTCGGCCCGAGGGGCTTGCACAATCCCTGTCCTGCGCAAGGATTTTATTGTCGACGAATACCAACTCTACGAAGCTCGTGCGATGGGTGCTGATGCTGTGTTGTTCATCATGGACGCACTGCCGATTGATCAGTTCATCGCGCTTGAAGCCGTGGCGGAGTCGCTCGGATTGGCAGTGCTTGCCGAATCCCACACCCAAGGCCAGCTTGAGCAGGCGTTGCGACTGAAAACGCCGCTGATTGGCATCAATAATCGCGATTTGACCAAGTTTGAGACCAACCTACAGACAACCATCTCTCTTGCGCCCTCGGTTCCCAGCGGTCGAATTGTGGTCACCGAAAGTGGTATCGAATCGGTTCAAGCGATTGATTTAATGAAGAAAAATGGTATTAATACCTTCCTCGTGGGCGGCGCTCTGATGCGAGCGCATGACCCTGGAATGGCGCTTTCGCGGCTCTTTTCAGCTTGAAGAGGGCTAATTTTGGCGTCAACTTGACGGCTTAATGACACGTCTGTAGCCGTTGGCCCCCATGTTGTATATGTGCAACATGGTCGACGCCGCTGGCCCTTTTTAGGGGTGCAGACTTGAGAGAAAGCCCTGCTTTTGGCAAACTATGGGGAGCTTCTCGAAAGAATTCACGCGGAGCCGTCACGTTGACCGCGAAAGCGAGCTCTCGATGAGCCCTAATGCGGTGGTCGGTGACAGCTCCAGCCTAGAGGTTTGCATTACACGCTTCAAATAGAAATCTAATAGCCTCATCGTTAAACCCAAAGGAGATTTTTGATGAACAAAAAATTGATCGCTCTTGCAGTTGCAGGCGCAACGCTCGCACCTGCTGCAATGGCACAGACCGCTAATCCGGTCACCCTCTACGGCCGTCTGTGGGTTGCATTCGAAAACGTTAAGGCCGACGGTGGCGCTGGTGCTCCAGTTGGTAGCCGCAATCGCGTAAGCAATAACGGCTCATCGCTGATTGGTATTCGCACAACCGAAGATCTTGGTGGCGGCCTGAAGGCTTTCGCTCAATGGGAAACCGAAGTTCGTCAGGACCAGAACGACTCCCCTTTTTCTAACCGCAACAGCGGTGTTGGCCTGCAGGGCGACTTTGGTAGCGTATTGATCGGCCGTTGGGATACCCCGTTCAAACTCGCCAACTCGTCGATCGATCCGTTCGGTACGACCACCATCGCTGGTTACACGTCCGCCATGAGCGACCGTGGCAACTTCGACCGTCGCGAGCAAAACGTTGTGCAGTACTGGTCGCCGAATTTTTCTGGCTTTGCGTTCCGCGCCAGCTACTCTGCGAACGAAGGCAAGACCGCAACGGTTAACCCGGTTACGACGTCGATGAACGCAACCTATACCCAAGGCCCGATCTATTTGGCGACCTCATGGGAAAAGCATAAGGACATCTTCAAGAACTACACCGGTGCAGTTGGCAACGTTACGGGTGCAGACGAGACAGGTATTTCCCTCGGCGGACACGTAACATTCGGTCCAATGCGCGTCGGTGCCTTGTTGCAAAAGTTCAAGAAGAACGGCGGCGGTACGACGGTTACTACCGATCAGAAATCACAAATGTTCAACCTAATCTACACGGCGGGTAAGAACCAATTTGTGTTCCAGCATCAGCGCTCGAAGGATGGCGCAACCCGTGCAACGGCGGCAACGGCGGTGGTCGAGCCAGATACCAAAGTGAACTCGATTGCTCATTTGTACAACTTCTCACGTCGCACCACACTGTTCACGATTTACACGATGACAAAGAACAACATCGCTGGCTTGGGTAACTTCGGCGCGAACAATCTCACGATCGTGGCAGACCAAGATCCACGCGGCTTCTCGATTGGCTTGCGTCACACGTTCTAATTTCGCAATTTATCGCGATTTCAACGGGCACCTTCGGGTGCCCGTTTTGTTTTGTAGAATACGGTTATGAACTTGATCGATACCTTGTTGTGCGAAGTCGATGCCGGGCTGCGTAATGTATTTGCAAAACCCGTCGCATCCCGACCGATGCCTGGAATCGCCAGCGCACCTGCGCGTGTGAGTGCGTTAGAAGCGACCGAAAGCATGCGCTTGATGCGCGTAAACCATGTTGGTGAGGTCTGCGCGCAAGCGCTGTACCAAGGGCAACTCGCGTTTGCGCGCGATGCCAAGACGCGCGCCGTCCTGACCCATGCGGCGAGCGAAGAGCGCGATCACCTCGCTTGGTGCGCCACTCGCGTGGACGAATTGGGCGGCCGCACCAGTCTCCTGAGCCCGCTGTTCTACGCGGGCGCGTGGACGATGGGCGTCGCTTCCAGCTTAGCGGGTGACAAGTGGAGTATGGGTTTTTTGGTTGAAACCGAGCGTCAGGTCGAGGCGCATCTGGATCGCCATCTTGAGAAACTGCCCACCGGTGATACGCGGTCCCGCGCCGTCATCGAGCAGATGCGCGCCGACGAGATCGAGCATGGCAATAGTGGGCTGGCGGCTGGTGCAGCGACCCTCCCGCCGCCCATCAAGGCCGCCATGCGCGCCACCTCGCGTGTGATGACCGCCACGACCTATTGGGTTTGACAACGTTTCTGGTGCGAATCAGCCTTCGATGATTTCAAAGTCGTGAGTGATGTTCGCTGTTTTGGCCAGCATTGCGGATGCCGAACAGTAAACCTCGGCTGACAGAGAAATCGCGCGGCCGACCTTGGCATGGTCGAGAGCCTTTCCGGTCACAACGAAATGGAAGTGAATCCGCGTGAACACCTTCGGGTCGGTAGCCGCCCGCTCCGCGTCGAGGTCGACATAACAATCGGTCACTTGCTGGCGGGACTTCTTCAGTATCAGGATGACGTCAATGGCGCTGCAGGCGCCGGTGCCGACCAACACCATCTCCATCGGTCGGGGGCCGAGGTTTTGGCCGCCGACGTCCGGCGACCCGTCCATCACCAGTGAATGGCCGGAATCGGTTTTCGCTTCAAAAGCGACGTTTTGCCGCCATTTGATACGTGTCTTCATATTCACCAACTCCCAGGCCGACAGGC
>JAYVUH010000146.1:0-4609 GCA_043788115.1 Burkholderiales bacterium | reverse complement strand
AAAGCAGACTTCGACCTCCTGCCTGCCGAAGCCGGGCACCCTTCTTGGGGCCCGTCATTCCGTCAGGCGAAGGCACGGGCAAAAGCACCAAGCCCGGCTGCGACTCCCGCAAAAAAATAATCGGACGATTGCTAGCACATGGTTGAGACCCTCGGGCGCTACAAGATTCTCTCTGTCATCGGGCAAGGGGCCATGGGTGTGGTCTACAAGGCGATCGATCCGGTCATCGACCGCATTGTCGCCATTAAGACGATCAACCTGACTCTCAGTACCGACGATATCGCCGAGTATGAGGCTAGATTTCAGCAGGAAATTAAGGCGGCCGGCCGCCTGAATCATCCGAATATCGTCACCATTTTCGACGTTGGAAAAACCGACACCTGCGCCTACATGGCAATGGAATTGTTGGACGGCAAGGAACTGAAAGAGATCCTCGTTAGCGGCGGTCGTCCCGATGTTGCGGACTCGGTTGACTGGATCGCCCAGATCGCGAGCGGCCTAGCGCTGGCTCACGAGCACGAGATCATTCACCGCGACGTAAAGCCATCCAACATCATGATCGTCAAGGGCGGTTTCGCCAAGATCACTGATTTCGGCATCGCACGGATGACGGCCTCCGCCGTAAAAACCATGACCGGCCTGATCCTCGGTTCGCCGCGCTACATGTCGCCCGAGCAAGTTATCGGCAAGAATCTGGATCACAGAACCGACATCTTCTCGTTAGGTGTCGTGCTTTTTGAATTGCTCACCGCACAACCCGCGTTCGACGGCGATAACGTAAACGCGATCATGTACGCCACCGTAAACCATCTCCCTCCGCCGCCCTCGTCGGTGAACAGTGATGTCCCGGCGATGCTCGATTTGATCGTCGCCAAGGCGCTCGCCAAAGCGGTGGATGAGCGCTACCAATCAATGCGCGACATGACTCAGGATCTCAACGAGGTCAAACGCATGCTGCACGCCACGTTACCGGTGGGAAAGGTGATCGCAAGCAAAATGCCGACGCCGCCCAAGCCCGTAACCCTTGAGACGTTGGGTGTTGGTGTCGGACGCTACCGCAAGGACGAGGACGAAGCGCCGGTGGCACCACTCTCGCTCGCCAAGAAATTTGATTCGTTCGACGCAACCGTGAAGTTGGCGTCGATGACGGATCAGACCAAGGATTTCGAAAACTACATTTCCGAAACCAAAAAGATGCGCGCCTATAGCGGCGACACCAGCACAATTGAGACCAAGCAAAAACCGGCGAAAAAAACATCGCTGACGCCAAACTCCCCGGTCGATACCGCAACGGTACCGATTGCCCAACTCGAAGAAATGGAACTTGCTGCTCTCGCCTACGCAGCAAAACAGGCGGGCACCGCAGCCAGCGACATCGACCTTTCCGATATGCTCGACTCCACCAATACGGACCGCCAAAAATCGCCGAGTGGCTCTGCACCTTTGCCGGTGGGTGTACTGGTTGTCGTCGGGGCGCTAGCGTTGGCCGCAGCCGGCTTACTGCTGACACTCCTGACCCGATAGGAAGCCACGTCATGTTGGAAAATCCGAAGCGCGTCGCCGCCGCGCTCGCCTATGCAGGCACTCTTCCCTTCATCGCCTGCGCCCTAGTGCTACTGTTTGGCAATGCGTTAGGACTCGGCACCTACCGCTCGTTTGCCACCCAAGCCATCACCACCTATGCTGCGGTGATTGTGTCTTTTCTCGGTGGCATTCAGTGGGGCGTTGCAACGGTGACGCTCGAACAACAGCCACAGACCGCCAAATCCCTTTTCTTACTTTCCATTGTCCCAAGCCTGCTGGCGTGGGCGATGCTGTTTTTGCCGTCGGGCAGCTCGCGCGTGATCGTCGCCATTTTTCTGGTCGGTTTTGTATGGGTTGTGGATGCGTTATTGCATTTGCAACAGGTTATCCCAACTTGGTTTTTCCGCCTGCGGTCGATCGTCTCAGCGGTGGTGCTGACCACACTCATTTTGGCGATGCTGGTCAGCTAACGCAAAATAGCGATTGGGTTGTCGAGCGTTTGACAACTAGGGAGGGTCTGATTAAGTTGCTTTGGTTCAGATGGTGGTGAGATTGGGGCAGCTGCTAGGCATGCGACGAAGGTGCGTTGCGGGGCTACCGCACGAGAAGCATAACAACCGAGATGCCTCGATATCGCCGCAAAATGAATTGAATGAACTTGATCAGACCCTCCCTAGACGTCAGTCGGCGCTCAAACTACCCGCACGCTAAGCACTGGAAGCCCGACGATTGCGCCTTCCATCAAGTCACCAACGACGACCGGGCCAACATTTTCCGGGGTACCGGAAAATATGATGTCACCCGCAAGCAACTCATTGGCCTGCGAAAGTTGGGCAATCTGTTCGGCGACCGACCAGATCATCTGGCTTAGATCCGCGCTCTGTTTGGTCTGGCCGTTTACCTTCAACGAGATGGCGCCCTTGGCGAAATGACCGATGCTCGCGACCGGATGAATCGGTCCGATCGGTGCGGAACGGTCGAAACTCTTGCCGATCTCCCACGGCTTCTTTTGGTCGCCCATCGCGCGCTGCAAATCACGGCGCGTCATATCCAAGCCGATCGCGTAGCCGAACACATGTTCTAGCGCCTTGTCGGCGGGGATGTTTCTGCCGCCGCTCTTCAATGCCGCCACCAATTCAATTTCATAGTGATAGTTCTTGGTCAGCGACGGATAGGGATGGTCGGCGGTGGTCCCCGGCACCACATTCTGAATCGCGTCAGTGGGCTTCTGAAAAAAGAACGGCGGCTCGCGCGTCGGATCGCTGCCCATCTCACGCGCGTGTGCCGCGTAGTTTCGCCCCACGCAGTAGATCCGGCGCACCGGAAAGACCTGCGCCGTGCCGACGATCGGAATCACTGTTGCGGCGACGTCAAACGGCGTCGTTGCCTTCACGCTGCCACTCCCTGAAGTTGCACAGCCGGCGACGATGCCGCCAGCCATGGCGATTGATGTTGAAAGTACCCGTCTGCGGTTGGAATCCATAAGCCCCCCTTGGTACGCCTTATTCTCCACAACCGCAGGCGTGTTTCATTGACGCAGGTCGTCTGCCAGAGCAATCGCGCGGCGGCTCAATGTCCTGTATTTTCAATCGTTCGAAGAACAAATCTGCTGGTCCGTCGCCGGCTGCATTTCCCAACCACCAATTTTTGCAAGCACACTACTGCGGTCTCGGCCGCCTTCCCGCACGCGGCCAACGGCGCATTGAGCGCCATAAACATCCCGTCGCTCGGGCAAACCGCTTTAAATTACCGGCGGGTCGGGCCGGAGCCAACATAGCACTTTAGCCATGCGAAGTACTCATGGAACCAAAGCCGCGAATTCTGTGGTTTTAAAATCCAATGATTTTCGTCCGGGAAGAACACCAGCCGCGCTGGCACACCCAGCGACTTTAGCGTTGAGTAGTACGCCAGCCCCTGCTGATCAGGTACCCGATAGTCGAGCGCGCCGTGCAGCACCAAGGTTGGCGTGTTCGCGTGTCGTACCTCGGTTATCGGGTTTTGCTCGGCAAACTTGACCGGGTCGTCCCAGTAGGCGCCTTTCAGCGAGTAGTCAAACCAGTAGCCCGCATCGCCGCCGTACATGGCGCGCCAGTCAAAACACCCGGCATGGCAGACGTAAGCCTTGTAGCGATCCCCGCCCTTGCGTTTGCCATTGCGGCCGTTCATCCACGCCACCATCTTGCCGCCATAACTGCCACCGGAGGCTGCCAGTCGCTGCTTGTCAATGTAGCCCTGCTTGAGCATGACATCGGTGCCCGCTTCGACATCCACATGCTCCTTGCTGCCAAATGTGCCGTTGTTGGATTCCAGAAACTGGTTACCCCAACCGAGCGAGCCGTGGTAATTCACGCATACCACCACATAGCCCTGCGCGGCGAACACATGGTTGTTCCAGCGAAAGTGAAAATTGTCACCCCAGTTAGAGTGCGGTCCGCCGTGAATCGAATGCAGCAACGGCCATTTCTTTTTCGCGTCAAAGTTGGGCGGATAGACAGCCCACATCTGCACATCCTCGCCGTTCCAGCCCTTGACCGTGAATTCGCGAACGTCGCCCAGTTTAAAGCCCGCCATCAATTGCGTATTGAATGATTCGAGCGATGACTCGGTTGCAAGGTCGGTCAGCGACTTTCCGAACACGCGCGGTGGTGATGACATGTTATTGCGGACGAAGACGAGCGTGTCACCGACAACATCGAAATCCGACACCGTACCGCCCTGCGCGACCACGCCAGGCACCTTGCTCTGGAGGTTCCATTGCCACACCGAAACACGCGAATGGTTGTCTGCAGTGAAGAAAATCGACGCACTGTCGGCTGACCATTTGAGCGGATGGTTAATCACACGATCCCACGCGGTTTTGGTGGATACCTTGCCTGATTTGAGTTCTAGGATCGCGAGTTTGTTGTCGTCGTCCATTGAGCGCGCGATGTTGTTTGTCAGCACGGCGATGGACTTGCCGTCCGGGCTGTAACGCGGATGATGCCAGGTGAATTTGCCGCCTTTGATCAGTGTGGTTACCTTACCGCTCTTGATATCCATTTCGACGATGTCGTATGGCTGATCGCCGCGCCGGTCGGCGCTGGGA
>JAYVUH010000145.1:0-7549 GCA_043788115.1 Burkholderiales bacterium | reverse complement strand
CCGTCGCTAGATTGAGCGAAGTCGCTCAGCCGCCATTGCGAGCGTTGCCTCGGTCTTGGCAAAACAAAAACGCACCACGCGATGGTCGGTTTTGTCATGGTAAAACGCCGACGTCGGAATGCAGGCGACACCAATGTTGCTGGTCAGCCAGATCGCGAAGTCAGCTTCGCTCATCTCGGCGTATTCTGGCAGGTGTGCATACCGCGCCGAGACAAAGTAGGTACTGCTGCAAGGCAGCCACGCCAGTCGTGATCCCTCCAACGCGGCCAGAAAGAAGTCGCGCTTGGCTTGATAGAACGCCGGCAAGTCCAAATGAGTGTTGAAACGCATGTACTCAGCAATACCGTATTGCGCCGGTGAATTTACCGTGAACACGACGAACTGGTGTGCCTTGCGAAACTCAGCCGTCAGCGCTGCAGGTGCCATGCAATACCCAACTTTCCAGCCGGTGACGTGCAGCGTCTTACCGAACGACGACACGACGTAGCACCGTTCAGCCAGCTCAGCGTGACTTGATGCGCTCACGTGCGGCTGACCATCGTAGACCATGTGTTCGTACACTTCATCGCTGATCACAACGATATTGGTGTCGCGGAGTATGGCCGCGAGTTGATCGAAGTCGGCGCGTTGCCAACGCGTTGCGGTTGGGTTGTGTGGTGTATTGATCATCACCGCACGTGTCTTCGGCGTGATCAGCGAACGCAGTTGTTCCCAGTCGGGGCGATAGTCCGGGAAGTTGAGCCTGGCATAAACCGGCACGCCGCCGTGCATCCGAACACCCGGCTCGTAGCTATCGAAGACGGGCTCGAACACAATCACTTCGTCACCCGGCCGAACGATCGCCGCGAGCGTGGTGTGGATGGCCTGCGTGGCTCCCGCCGTAATCGTAACTTCGCTCACTGGATCGTATTGACGACCATACAACACCGCAACTTTGCCCGCGACAGCTTCACGCAACAGCATCACGCCAGCCATCTGCGGATACTGGTTGTGTCCAGCGCGCATTGCGTCGTTGACCGCATCGAGCAGGCGTGGATCGCAGCCGAAATCGGGAAAGCCCTGCCCCAGATTGACCGCGCTAACTTCTGCCGCCAGGGCGGACATGGTCGTAAAAATGGTGGTGCCGATATCTGGAAACTTGGAATCAATCATCGTCAAATCTGGCGCTTCTTGGTGAGCGAATCGGTGGGCGAATCGGTGGGCGAATAATGCGCAAGCGTACACGTTTTCAGGCTTCGCCTATAATTTCGTTGCTGCAAATAACGCGTTTTTACCCAAGCCCCAACCCGAGACCCCTCATGCAACTCGCCGCCCGTCTGTCCCGCGTCAAACCCTCCGCCACCATCGCCATTTCCGCGAAAGCCGCCGCCCTCAAGGCCGCGGGCAAGAGCGTGATTGCTTTGTCTTTTGGCGAACCGGATTTTGATACCCCGCAAAACATCAAGGACGCCGCCATCAAGGCGATCCAGTCGGGCGACACCAAATACACGGCGGTGGATGGCACACCAAAATTGAAAGAAGCCATCGTCGCCAAGTTCAAACGCGAGAACGGGCTGACCTACACCACCAAACAAATCACCGTGGGCACGGGCGGCAAGCAGGTGCTCTACAACGCGTTCATGGCGACCTTGTCGGCTGGCGATGAAGTTGTGATTCCTGCCCCCTACTGGGTGTCATACCCGGAGATGGTGTTGCTTGCCGAAGGCACGCCAGTGATCGTGCCATGTTCGGCGGAGAATCGATTCAAGCTGAATCCGGCCGACCTCGAAAAGGCCATCACACCGAAAACCAAATGGGTACTGCTGAATTCGCCATCGAATCCCTCCGGTGCCGCCTATACGCGCGCAGAACTGAAGGCGATCACTGATGTGCTGGTGCGCCACCCGCACGTTTGGGTGCTGACCGACGACATGTACGAACACTTGGTTTACGACGACTTTGAATTCACCACGCCGGCACAAATCGAGCCCAGCCTGTACGACCGCACGCTGACCATGAACGGCGTATCGAAAGCGTATTGCATGACCGGCTGGCGTATCGGCTACGCGGGCGGCCCGGAGAAACTCATTAAAGCGATGGGCGATATCCAATCACAATCGACCTCCAACCCGTCGTCGATTGGCCAGGCAGCGGCGGTGGAAGCACTGAACGGCCCGCAAGATTTCATCCCCCGCAACAACGCTGAATTCAAAAAGCGCCGCGATCTCGTGGTGAAGATGCTTAACGACGCTCAGGGCTTGTCGTGCCACACACCGGAAGGTGCCTTCTATGTTTACCCGAGCTGCGCAGGCTTGATCGGTGCCACCACCCCAACTGGCGGCGTAATCAAGAACGACGAAGACGTCGTCAACTATTTTCTCGAAGCCGAGGGCGTGGCTGTGGTGCACGGTGCTGCGTTTGGCTTGTCACCGCATTTTCGAGTGTCGTATGCGACCTCGCTTGATGTGCTCGAAGAGGCGTGTAAGCGCATCCAGCGGGCGTGCGCGGTGCTGACGTTCGCCAAGGAACAGGTCGCGGCCTGAGATTGAAACGCTAGCATTGGCGCGCTTTTCCAAGTAAAAGTGCTTGGAAATGCACGTCAGATGGTGAGTATGAGCTTTCGCGTAAGCTGCCGGTGCATTAAATCGGGACGAAAAAAAGGCGCCATCAAGGCGCCTTTTAACATTCGAGCCACCGGACACGCTACTCGCCTGTCCGCCGTCCCTCACTCACTGTTGATACAAGTAACGCTTAGGGCATGATGACGGTGTCAATTGCGTGGATCACGCCGTTCGACGCCGCGACGTCCGTCTTGATCACTTTGGCGTTGTTGACCATCACACCCTTGTCGGTGGTGATCTTGATCGTCTTGCCGTTGACGGTTTTGACTTCACCGGCTTTGACGTCCTTCGCCATCACTGCGGCTGGCACCACGTGGTACGTCAATACTGCAGCCAACTTTGCTTTGTCTTTCAACAACGCATCGAGGTCAGCCTTTGGGATCTTGGCGAATGCTTCGTCGGTCGGTGCAAATACCGTGAACGGGCCTTTGCCCTTCAGGGTGTCGACCAAACCAGCCGCTTGAACAGCGGTGACCAGCGTTTTGAAGTTGCCCGCGCCAATGGCGGTGTCAACGATATCTTTGGACGCCATTACGACGGTGGACGAAACGGCAAGCGCAACGCCAACGACGAGGGATTTCAACGTAAAGTTCATTTTTTGCTCCTGATACAGGGTTGGTGGAAAGATTCAGTTAAGTCTTTGAACGACATGACTATTTTTCTTTGCAGAGGCATAAGCAAACGCAGTAAAAGAACCGCAAAGTCAATTCGTGACTTTTTAGTCACTCTTTAAACTAATAAGTTCACAGTATTTTTAAAAACAGAGCTCACCTCTAAAAAGTCTGGCGGAAAACTCCCGACTGGGTTGCCCGGGCGGCCGTTGAGCATTCACGCCGAGCGTCCGCATGGGACCCCAAGGCCGAACCAGCGGCGACCCTTTGACGCAATCCGATGCCGCCCAACAGACACTCCCGCCTCAGGCTGAAATGTGCCGCGCCCTATAATGTCGCACCGCACTTAATAACGAGAACACACATGGCCGCCGCTCAAAAAGAGGCAAATCCAGGTAGCACCACGGCGGCAATCGCCGATATCACCCGCGCCATCCTTGCTGCAAACCCCTCAGGCAAGTCGGTTCTCACGCAGGCCACGGTAGACAAGTACCTATCCGACATCGACGATACCGACCTGCTGGCCCGCGACACCGCAGGCTGGGTGAGGATCGTGCAAAACCACTTGGACTTCGGCCACGAGTTCCAGTCTGGTGCGGCGAAGATGCGCATCTTTACGCCAAAGTCCACAGAACACGGCTGGGAAGCACCCTGCACCGTCATCGAATTCGTCAACGATGACATGCCCTTTCTGGTCGACTCCATCGCCATGGAGATCACCCGTCAGGGGGTCGCAATTCAACAAATCGCGCATCCGCTGTTCGCCGTCACACGCGACAACCACGGTTCGCTGACGGCGCTGGCGCCACCGTCCGACGCCCAGAAACTCGAATCGTGGATTCATATCGAAGTCGAACGACTCTCCGACGCTGCACGCATCAAGTCGCTCGGCGACGGACTCGTTGCCATCTTGTCGGACGTCCGTGCCGCCGTCGAGGACTGGACGAAGATGAAGTCGAGGGTGCAGGACGTCTTGTCCAACCTCGGTGGCGCGGCAAAAGTGGTGCCGCTTGAGGAGCTCGATGAGGCGCGTGCGTTCTTGCAATGGGCGGCCGACGCTCACTTCACGTTTCTGGGCTACCGCGACTACGATCTGGTGAGCGCCGATGGCAAAGATAGCCTCAAGATTGTCACCAACTCCGGCTTGGGCGTGTTGCGCGAGCCAAAGTTTGGCGGCATGTCGGCAAGCTTCAATGAGTTGCCCGATCACCTGAAAAAACTCGCGCGCAGCCCGCAATTACTCGTGCTGACCAAAGCCAACTCGCGCGCCACTGTGCACCGCGCGGGCTATCTCGACTACATCGGCGTCAAGCGCTTCGACGCCAACGGACAAGTAATCGGCGAGCGCCGCTTCATCGGCCTCTATACTTCGAGCAGTTACCACGGCGACCCAACCGAAATCCCATTGCTACGCCAGAAGATCACCAAGGTACTGGCGCGCGCAGGCTATCCGGCCGGCAGCCACGCTGGAAAAAATCTGTTGTCGATCCTTGATAACTACCCGCGCGATGAGTTGTTTCAAATCGCTGATGACGAGCTTTACGACATCAGCATGGGCATCCTCAGGCTTGGTGAGCGCGGCCGGACGAAGCTTTTCATCCGGCGCGATCTGTACGCACGCTTTTACTCGTGCCTGATCTTCCTGCCGCGAGAAAACTACAACACCGAAATTCGCGTGAAGCTACAGGACTTGCTCAAGCGCAGCCTCAATGGTGCGTCGGCAGAATTCAATGTGCAGTTGACCGAATCGGTGCTGGCGCGCATTCACATGCTGGTCCGCACCAATCCCAGCAGCGCACCCGACGTCGATATCGAAGCACTTGAGACAGAGATCGTTTCCATGACGCGACGCTGGGAAGAAGGCGTATTTGCCAATGTCGCTGACGCGCTGGGTGAAGACGCTGCCAACGCCGCTCGTCGGGAATTTGTGCAGCCGTTCCCGGTCGCCTATCGCGAAGACACCAGCGTCGCACAAGCCATCGCCGACTTTGGTGCCTCCCGCCAACTCAGTAACGCGGCACCGTTGAACGTCGCACTCCACTTGGCGGGCGACCAATTGCGCTTCCGCGCCTACCATCTGGCAACACCGATCACACTCTCGACCGCGCTACCGATGCTTGAGAACATGGGGGTCAAAGTCAAAAATGAGCGCGCCTATAAAATCGCGCGCAATGACGCCGAGCCGATCTGGATTCACGAATACAGCCTGACGCATGCCCTACCCTCGCTCGATCTGTCGGCCATCAAGGTGAAATTTGAGACCGCATTCCTGCGTGCGTGGATGAAGACCATTGAAAACGACGGCTTCAATCGGCTGACGCTCGCCGCACAACTCGGCGCCGAGGACGTGCTGGTATTGCGTACCTACGCCAAGTATCTGAAGCAAACCGGCTTTACCTACAGCCAAAGCTATCTTGAACAAACACTGGCCGCGCATGCGGGGGTCGCACGCGATTTAATCGCGCTGTTTCATGCGCGCTTTGATCCCGCTTCCGATAAGGGACGCGCCAAGACCATGGCCGACATCGCGGCGTCGATTGACACCAAGCTTGACGACGTCGCCAATGCGGACGAGGATCGCATCCTGCGTCGCTTCCTCGCCGTGATTCAAGCTACCCTGCGTACCAATTACTACCAGGATAAGCCCTACCTTTCGGTCAAGCTCGAGTCGGCCAAGGTCCCAGAGCTACCGGAACCAAGACCGCTATTCGAAATCTTTGTCTACAGTCCGCGCGTCGAAGGCATTCACCTGCGTTTTGGCAAAGTCGCGCGCGGCGGGCTGCGCTGGTCGGATCGACCTGAAGATTTCCGTACCGAAGTGCTGGGCCTCGTCAAAGCGCAGCAAGTCAAGAACGCGGTCATTGTGCCGGTCGGCTCCAAGGGTGGCTTTGTGCTCAAGGCAGCGCCACCGTCGAACGACCGCGAGGCTTTCATGAAGGAAGGCGTCGATTGCTACAAGAATTTTCTGCGTGGGCTGCTCGATCTCACCGATAACCTCGTCAAAGGTAAGGTGGTCGCGCCCAAGAACGTCGTACGCCACGATGCGGATGATGCCTATCTGGTGGTCGCGGCGGACAAAGGTACCGCGACGTTTTCTGACTACGCCAACGGCATCTCTGCGGAATACGGTCATTGGCTGGGTGACGCATTCGCCTCCGGTGGTTCGGCCGGCTACGATCATAAGAAAATGGGCATCACTGCGCGTGGCGCGTGGGAGAGTGTCAAGCGCCACTTCCGCGAAATCGGCGTCAACACCCAGACCACCGACTTCACGGTCGCCGGCGTGGGTGATATGTCCGGTGACGTATTTGGCAACGGCATGCTGCTGTCCGAACACATTCGCCTCATCGCGGCATTTGATCATCGGCATATCTTCCTCGACCCCAATCCGGATACAGCGAAGAGTTTCAAAGAACGGACGCGCATGTTTGCGCTGCTGCGTTCATCTTGGGACGACTACGACAAGGCACTGATTTCCAATGGCGGCGGGCTGTTTCCGCGCGGCGCGAAATCGATCGACCTGACCCCGGAAGTCAAAGCCGCCCTCGGCATTGATGCCACAGTGGCGTCGATGACGCCGGTGGAACTCATGCGAGCAATTTTGAAAGCACCGGTCGATTTGTTCTACAACGGCGGTATCGGCACCTACATCAAGGCCAGCACGCAATCACACGGCGAAGTCGGCGACAAAGCCACGGACGCCATCCGCGTCAACGGCAACGAATTGCGCTGCAAAGTAGTCGCGGAGGGCGGCAACCTTGGCGCAACACAGCTTGGACGAATCGAAGCGGCACTGGCCGGCGTGCGCATTTGCACCGACGCGATCGACAACTCGGCCGGCGTCGATTGCTCGGATCACGAAGTCAACATCAAGATTTTGCTCGGCGCAGCAGTAGACGCCGGACTGTTGAAGGCGGCGGATCGGGAGCCGCTACTAGCGGAAATGACGGACGAAGTCGGAAAGCTGGTGTTAAAGGACAACTATTTCCAGACGCAGACGTTGTCCGTTTCGGGCGTGCGTGCCGACAAGCTGCTGGACGCGCAAGCACGCTATATGCGCCACTTGGAAAAGGCTGGACGGCTCAATCGCGCGGTGGAATTTTTGCCGAACGACGACGTGCTCGCTGAGCGCCGTGAGAAGAAGCTTGGCCTCACCGCACCGGAACGCGCCGTCTTGCTCGCCTATAGCAAGATGGAATTGTTTGACGAACTGCTCGCCTCGGATCTGGTTGACGACCCGTACGTTGCAGAAGCGCTGGTGACCTACTTTCCAACCGCGCTGCAGGTGCGTTTCAAAGACGTGATGCAGTCGCATCCGCTCAAGCGTGAAATCATTTC
>JAYVUH010000144.1:0-12903 GCA_043788115.1 Burkholderiales bacterium | reverse complement strand
TTGTTCTTCTTGCCGTCTTCGGGGTTGGTGGTGTCCGACTCACCCTGGCTGCTGACGTCGACTTCCGGGTTGCCGTCAGTACCTTCCAAAGAGCCGCCGGTCAGTGGCTGCACATACACACCAAGGCCGTGGAGCTTGGGCCCCATGCCGGACCGCTCGGAAAGCAAAAAGGTTGGCGTGGCGACGATGATTTTGTCCCATGTCGCGCGCTCAGGACGCTTTTCGAGCTCGGAAACGATCTTGCCGATTGCGACGGCTTCGCGGTTCTGTGGAAGTATGCCTTCCATTTCGGCAGGGTTTAGCGAGATATAAATCCGTTCGCTGTCTGGGTGCGCGTTACCAATCGCCGTATCGAGACCGCGCAGCACGGAGAGATTCAATCCGTTGTTTTGTGCTTTCAGCGTCCGCCGATTGTTGTTGTCGATGATGTTCGAGCCGGTACTTTCCCGCTGGCGAACGTAGGTAAATTGATCACCGACGGCGGAGACAAGCGCGAACACCTGTTTTTTCTCGGCGACTGCCGCCGCAGGCTTGGCGAGCGCAACGGCGGTCTCTGGCGCCGAGTGCGCGGCCGTCGATACAACGATGGATATGGCGGCGGCAACCGCTGTTAAGATGAGTGTACTGGTGTTGTTCATGTCTGTTTCCTAGGTTAATAACTGGTATCGGCCGCGGATGCGCCGCTTAACCTGCAACGGCGCAGGTTAGCCTCTCCCGAATCAAAGATCACGGAAGAATTCTTACGCATTGATGCGCCCCAACAGCAAGTACTCCATCCGTGCTTTCTGACCATTTTTGATTCTGGTATCGGCCGCGGCTGCGCCGCTTAACCTGCAACGGCGCAGGTTAGCCTCTCCCGAACCAAAGATCACGGAAGAATTCTTACGCATTGATGCGCCCCAATAGCAAATACTCCATCAACGCTTTCTGTACGTGGAGTCGATTCTCCGCCTCCTCCCAAACGACGGACTGCGAACCTTCAAGCACGTCTTCGGATACTTCTTCGCCGCGATGCGCGGGCAGACAGTGCATGAACAGCGCGTCCTTGGCGGCGGTCTTCATCATATCGGCGTCGACGATGAAATCCGCGAAGGCCTTTTTGCGTTTTTCGGTTTCGGCTTCGTAACCCATGCTGGTCCAAACGTCTGTCGTCACCAGGTGGGCGCCCTTGGCGGCTGCCATCGGATCGACAAACGTTTTGAGGTGCGCGCGGTCGCTAGCGGCAATCCGCGAATTCTCCATCGCGTAGTCTGGCGGTGTAGCGACATTCAGCGTGAAGCCAAAAATACGTGCGGCTTCCAACCACGTGTAGCTCATATTGTTGGCGTCGCCGATCCATGCGACCGTCTTGCCGGTGATGGATCCCCGGTGCTCGATGAAGGTGAACACATCCGCCAACACTTGGCAGGGGTGAAACTCATTGGTCAGGCCGTTGATCACCGGCACGCGTGAATGTTTAGCGAAGCGCTCAACCTTATCCTGCTCGTAGGTCCGAATCATGACGAGATCGACCATGCGGGAGATGACTCGCGCAGTGTCTTCAATCGGTTCGGCGCGCCCCAATTGTGTGGATTGCGAATCGAGATTGATCGCTTGCCCGCCCAGTTGATAGATGCCGGCTTCAAATGAAACGCGTGTGCGGGTCGAACTTTTTTCGAACACCATCGCCAGCATCCGGTCGGTCAGCGGCTGGTAGGGGACGTATTGCTTGAAGCGTTGCTTCAGAACGACGGTGCGCTCGATGATGTGATCGAACTCAGCTTTGTTGAAATCAGAGAGTTTGAGAAAGTGTTTCATCTCAGGCAGCCGCCCGCTTGTGGGCATCGGTCGTTACGGCAACGGACGACAAGGCCAGAAAACGTTTGACGACATCCGCAATTCGTTTGACCATCTCGCGCGTCTCTGCTTCGTTGATGATTAAAGGCGGCAGGATTCGCACGACACTTTCCTGCGTCACATTGGTGAGTAAGTCTGCTTCGAGAGCCATGGCAACAATTGCCGCGCACGGCTGATTTAGTTCCACACCGAGCATCAAGCCCTGGCCGCGAATTTCCTTCACGCCGACTACGCCATGCAGCGAATCCCGCAAGCCTTGTTTCAGGATGGCGCCCATGCTTGCGGCATTGGCTAGCAAGTCTTCTTCTTCCATGATTTCGAGCGTTCGAAGTGCGGCCACGGACACGAGCGGCCCCCCGCCGAAAGTGGTGCCGTGATTGCCGGGTTTGAATACGTGCGCCGCCGCACCGTGCGCGAGACAAGCGCCAATCGGCAAACCCGAGCCGAGGCCCTTGGCTAGCGGCATGACGTCGGGAACAATACCCGCCCATTGGTGCGCGAACCATTTCCCCGTACGACCGATTCCCGACTGGACTTCATCGATCATTAACAACCAATTCTTGTCGGTACAAAAGACGCGCAGTTCACGCAGATAGTCACCGCGTGCTTCAACGATACCGCCTTCACCTTGCAATACTTCCGATAGCACCGCGACCACGTCATGGTTGTGGGCGGCGATCGCTTTGATTGCCTCAATGTCGTTATAGGGAACGCGAATGAAGCCGGTCACCAACGGCTCAAAGCCTGCCTGCGCCTTGCGGGAGCCGGTTGCGGCCAGCGTGGCAAGAGTACGGCCATGCCAGGCGCGCTCCATTACAATAATTTGTGGATTCGCGATACCGCGCTGATGGCCGTGGAGGCGCGCAATCTTGATGGCGCATTCGTTGGCCTCAGCACCCGAGTTACCAAAAAACACGTTGTCCATGTTGGCGATCGCACACAATTTGTCAGCGAGCGCCGCTTGTTCTGGGATGTTGACCAAGTTTGAAGTGTGAATGATGCGACCGGCCTGCTCGGCGATTGCCCTGGTCAGTTTTGGGTGGGCGTGACCGAGACCCGAAACCGCGATGCCCGCCAGCGCGTCGAGAATCCTCCTGCCGCCGGTGGTGTAAAGCCACGCGCCTTCACCGTGCGTGAATGCGATGTCGAGCGGCTTGTAGGTGTTCATTTGGTGGATTGAGAACATGGCCTCTTCCCTTGCATTACGACACGCTTAAAAAAATTACAGCGGCGAGCCCTGTTTGTGCGAGGTCGCCGCCCGTTGAAAATAGAGCGTTCGATAGTAGGGCAAAGCGTACTTTGACGCAACCTTGAAAAATGACACGCTACAGGTGACGAAACGCCATATTCAATCGACGAATCGCGGATCGGGCGCGCCAATCGCGGCGGGCAAATCAGTCGGTATGCCCCCCAAGTGAGGCGCAAATCGACACGGCAGCCGAGGCAACGTGTCCGCGTAGCTCCGGCACGGCGGTGGCTTCCCAGTGGCCGGCTTTGAGTAGTGGGCCGACGTAATAGACGCCATTCCACACTTGACCGCCGGAATCGAGCACACGATAGTCATCCGCCACGATAAGGCCGAGGCCGAGAGGATCAGCACAAATGCGGCCCGCCGATTGCAAATCTGCGAGCAGCGGTTCCGAATGAAGGTGAGACGACGGCCCGGTGCAATTGACCACGGTGCCGACGCGCACTTGCGTCAATTCGCTGCTGCCGCGCGCGCGTATCGTTGCGATGACGCCGCCCTCGGCTGCGTGCAAATTAATGAGCCTTGCGGCATTAACTCGCAGCTCACCGGAAGCCAGCAAGTCGGTGAGCTTGTTGAATGACTGCGGCGCGGCGCGATGGCGGTGGCTCTCCCAATAGGGCCTCAGGTGTCGGCAAAACCGTTGGCGCTCGACGTTTGACAGCGCCCGCCAAAGTTGTGGCGTGAGTGGTCGCAAGCTGGCGACGACGTTGCGCCAATCGCCGCCCGTTGCGACGATTTTTTCCACTTGTCGGCGTATGCTGCGCAGATAGTGGCGCGCCGTCGGCGTCGCTGCAATATCCAGCGGCGCGTCTTGAAAGTCGGGTATTTCAGTATGGATCCGATGTGCCTGGGGAAGTAGTCCGCGTCGTGAAATCGCCAACAATCGAAGCGGTTTTCCGACGGTGGATGCGCGCCGCTTGAGTGACAGCGCGACATCGAGCATGGTCAGTCCGCTGCCAATCAGCAGCACCGGCTCGTCGATGTTTAGTTTGGATAGCGCGTCGGTGTGCCACGGGTCGCGCAGGTAGTGTGGCGATCGATACACGCTCGAGTCCAAAATGGATGGGTTCGACGGCATGAAGTTGCCCAACGCCAGTACGACGCGATCCGCGACGACCACCTCATTGGTGTTTCCCTTCGCCAGCGTCAAGACGAAACGACCGTCGTCGGCTCGCACGAGCGAGGTGACGGTGGCTTGGTGGGTGGTCAGGCGCGGCCCATTGGCTGATCCTGCCGCTTGTGCAGCCTCCTCGAGCCGGGTTTGCAGATAGCTGCCATACCAATGGCGCGCGGCGAAGCTGCTACCGTCAGTGCCAACGTCAGCGCCGTGTTGCCTAAGGTAGTCTTCAAAATCGCGCGGAGCTTCGTCAAACGCACTCATCCTGCCTGCAGGTACGTTGAGCAGATGGTCCGGAGAGTTGGTGCCGTATGCCAGCCCGCGTGCCATGCCGTGCGGATACGGCGTGGCGGCCGCGCCCGGTGCCGGTGCGCGATTGATGAGTGCAATGTCGAACGCAGAGCTGGCGGGCTGTCGCAACAGCCTCGCGGCCATCAGGGTGCCGCAGAAACCCGCGCCAACAATGGCGACGAGGCGACGATTAGGTGCCATGTCGGACGACGCCAATGTTGGAAATTGCCAAGACAAAACGGCCGTCGGTCACGTTTGTTGTCTCGGTCACACGATATAATTTCATGTTGTTTGTCAGTGTTTCCATGCGGCAATCATCGTTTAGCACCGACATCCCCGCCCATAAATTTTCCTTGACTATCGGATCGCCCCGGGCGGCTAACTATTTAGCGATTGCCACCTGCTGACGCCGTTTCGATATCGCACTTATCGCCAGATCACGCGCATTGATGGAAAACGCCCGCATCATCATTCAAGGAATTACCACCAATGGCCGTGCGTTTCGTCCCAGTGATTGGGCCGAGCGCCTGTGCGGCATTATGTCCACGTTTGCCCGCGACCAACAGATGCGATATTCCCCTTTTGTCAGGCCGATGATGTTAGACGGCGTGCGTTGCGTGATAGTCGATGCTGCGCTTGTCGATGTTGAGCCGCGCGCATATCGATTCCTGCTCGACTTTGCCAAAGACAACGAACTGATCGTGGTGGACCCAAACGCACCGCTCGAAGGCGATGTATGCGCATTACCTGGAGGTGCGCAGACCAAGCTGGCCCGTCAATCGTAGATCGCAGGGACAGGCGCGCTGAAACAACAAAGCCGTGAAAGTAACCTTTCACGGCTTTGGACTACTGGATACTACAGCGCGCGGGATATTCCCGCACGGCAGCTAAAACTTAGGCGGCTGCGGATGCGCCGAGTGCCTTGATCGCTTTGGTCAGGCGGCTCTTATGGCGGGCGGCTTTGTTTTTGTGAATGATTTTCTTGTCTGCGATCGAATCGATGGTGCCGACCTGCGCTTGAAACATAGCCTGAGCGGAGGCTTGATCGCCTTTTGCGACTGCAGCCACGATTTTCTTGATCGCGGTGCGGAGTTCGGTACGCTGAGCCATATTGTGCGAACGCTGCTTGACAGCTTGTTTGGCACGTTTGGCGGCGGATTTGATATTTGCCATGGTTATTCCAGAATCAATTCAAAAGTAAGGTGTGGCGCGCGATCACCATTATTCACGGTAGCGATGTAGTGCGGGTGCGGCCGGACCGGTAAAAATTGCGCGAAGCCGCGTATTATAGCAATCCCCTCAAAAAAAGCAAATAGCTGATTTACAAGGCTTCTTTGCGGCGCCTGTGCCAGTTTGACCGCTTTTGGCGTAGCAGGCACCTACACCGCGTTGAAGCAGGCGGCCTCGATTTCATGCAAAAACTCGTTGTTGTTGATTATGGAATGGGCAATCTGCGCTCGGTGGCCCGCGCCTTCGAGTTTGCCGCCAGCGAATGGAGGGTGCCAACCGAAGTACAAATCTCCGGCAAACCAGCCGTGGTTCGATCGGCGGACAAGGTGGTCTTTCCCGGCCAAGGTGCCATGCCAGACTGCATGAGCTACCTGCGCGAAAGCGGGCTGGAAGACGCGGTACGGCGTGCTGCCGCAGAAAAACCGTTCTTTGGCGTGTGCGTGGGAATGCAAATGCTGTTTGACCGCTCGGAAGAGGGGGACACCGCCGGTCTCGGCATTTTTGCGGGGGCTGTCAAACGATTCCGACCGGCGGATCCCGCCATCAAGGTGCCGCACATGGGCTGGAATGAGGTGGAATTCGCCGACGCAAATGCACCTGCATTGCGCATGTTCGACGGTGTCCCCAATCAGCAGCGCTTCTATTACGTGCATTCCTATTTCTGTGTTCCGGCAGAATCGGCTATTGTGGCGGCTACAACAGATTACGACGGACGCTTTACGGCGGCGATTGGGCGGGATAATATTTTCGCAACGCAGTTCCACCCGGAAAAAAGTCATCAAGCCGGCCTGACGGTATACAAGAACTTCCTGACAACGAATCCGTAGTGCGGTGCGCTCTAAGTTTTGCCCTCGCTCAACCAAGGGAACCTCTGATTAAGTCCATTTCGTCGCCATACGTTGTTGCTCACGCAAGAAATTCTCCTTACATATCAGATATATGCGGCGTCGAATTTCTTGCGCTCGCGCCTAGTCTGGCTTAGAACTGAACTTAATCAGAGGTTCCCAAGCTTAGTCATTAAACCGAGAACAAATTAACGGACTGCGGCACCTGTTAAGTCCGCCTCCACTACATTTCATTACCCGCCAACCAACCTACACCATGCTGATCATTCCGGCGATCGATATCAAAGACGGCCACTGCGTTCGCCTCGAGCAGGGCGATATGCAACGGGCGACAATCTTCTCAGAAAACGCTGGTGAGACCGCGCAACGCTGGAAGGATTTGGGTTGTAAGCGATTGCATGTTGTTGATCTTAACGGCGCCTTCGCCGGCAAGCCGAAGAACGAGACCGCAATAAAGCAGATCATCTCGGTGATGGGGGATGATGTGCCGGTACAGCTCGGCGGTGGTATCCGCGATCTCGATACGATCGAGCGATACCTAGACGACGGTGTGACGTACATCGTCATTGGCACTGCGGCGGTCAAGAATCCGGGATTTCTTCACGAGGCGTGTGACGCTTTCCCTGGCCATATCATCGTCGCACTCGATGCGAAGGACGGCAAGGTCGCCACCGACGGTTGGTCGAAGCTGTCCGGCCATGATGTGATCGACCTCGCCATGCGATTCCAGGACTACGGTGTCGAAGCCGTGCTATACACCGATATCGGCCGCGACGGCATGCTGACGGGCGTCAATATTGAAGCCACCGTCAAACTCGCACAGTCACTCACGGTACCGGTTATCGCCTCGGGCGGACTGAACGACCTGGCCGATGTGAAGCGGCTCAAGGCGGTTGAGGCCGAGGGCATCATGGGCGTCATCGCGGGCCGTGCCATTTACGAGGGCAAACTCGACTTTAAGGCGGCGCAAGAGGCGGGCTAGGCTAACCCCCCAACGCCAAAGCCAACATCAACGCCATGCTTGCCAAGCGCATCATTCCTTGTCTCGACGTCAACGCCGGCCGCGTGGTCAAGGGGGTTAATTTCGTCAACCTGCGAGACGCCGGTGATCCAGTCGAAATCGCAAAAAAGTACAACGACGATGGTGCCGATGAGATCACGTTTCTCGATATCACCGCCAGCTCCGACGCGCGCGACATGATTCTGCACGTCATCGAGCGGGTGGCCGATCAGATATTCATCCCGCTGACCATCGGTGGCGGCGTGCGCAAGGTTGAAGATGTCAGGCGGCAGATGAACGCCGGCGCCGACAAGGTCAGCATCAACACTTCAGCAATCACCACGCCGCAGTTGGTTCGTGAGGCTGCCGACCGCTTCGGCTCACAAGCGATCGTCGTGGCCATTGACGCGCGCAAGCGCAAGGATGCCGCCGGTTGGGAGGTGTTTACCCACGGCGGTCGCAACGCCACCGGGCTCGATGTCATCGAATGGGCGCGTCACGTCACCGAGACGCTCGGCGCGGGTGAAATTTTGCTGACCAGCATGGACCGCGACGGCACCAAATCCGGCTTTGATCTCGACCTCACGCGCGCGGTCGCGGAGGTGGTCAGCGTGCCCGTCATTGCCTCGGGCGGCGTCGGCAATCTTGATCATCTGGCCGATGGTGTCACGCAGGGGCGCGCGGACGCGGTATTGGCCGCGAGCATTTTTCATTTTGGTGAGTACACGATTGCCGAAGCCAAAGCGCACATGCACCAACGGGGTATCGAGGTGCGTCAGTGAGCGTCGCCAACGCACTCGCCACAACCATGCTCCTAGACGCGGTGAAGTGGAACGCCGACGGTCTGGTGCCCGCCATCGCCCAGGACAGTACGACCAACGAAGTGCTGATGCTTGCCTATATGAATCGTGCATCCTTGGCGCTGACCATCGCGTCCGGCGACGCGCACTATTTTTCCCGTTCTCGTCAGGCGCTGTGGAAGAAAGGTGAGACATCGGGGCACATCCAGCACGTCAAAGAACTGCGGCTTGATTGTGACGGCGACACCGTACTGATAAAGGTCGAGCAGGCGGGTGGTATTGCCTGCCACTCCGGGCGCCGACGTTGCTTTTTTAACCGTCTCGATTCGGGTGCGTGGGTGCTGACCAATGACACTGATCCAGTGCTGAGCTCGCCTGGCAGTTTCTCAAAGGACTGAAATGAGCGCTGCCCCCGAATCATCCGACCGCAGTGATACGTTGAAACGTCTCGAAGCGACCATTGCCAAGCGCAAGGCGTCCGCCGCTGGCACATCGTATGTCGCGAGCCTGAATGCCAAGGGGCTCGATGCCATCCTCAAGAAAATCGGCGAAGAGGCGACCGAGACCATCATCGCCGCCAAGTCTGGCGAACGCGACAAAATCGTCTATGAGACGGCGGATCTGCTGTTCCATATGTTGGTGATGTTGCAGCATCAGGGCATCGCCTTTGACGACGTGCTTGCGGAACTGCAGCGCCGCGAGGGCACATCCGGCATTGACGAAAAAAATTCGCGATAGCGCGGACGAGTTTGGAGGAGAGCGCCTGATGGACAACCCGACGGACAACCCGACAATTTTTGGCAAGATCATCAACGGCCAAATTCCCGCGAAGAAAGTGTTCGAGGACGATGACGTGCTGGCGTTTCATGACATCAACCCGGTCGCTGAAGTGCATTTCTTGATCATTCCCAAGAAGTTCATTCCGACCTTGGCAGATGCGACGGCAGATGACACCGCGCTACTCGGCAAAATGCTCGCGCTGGTGCCAGTGTTGGCGGCCGAACAAGGCCTGACCGGCGGATTTCGGACGGCCATTAACACCGGCAAGCAAGGCGGGCAAGAGGTGTATCATTTGCACATGCATGTGTTTGGCAATCGCCCGGGAGGCGAACCGCTACGAACCATAGCGGACAAAGCCTGATACAGACCTCGATTCCAATGGGCTCGTTGCGAAAACAGCGATCTACCCAACGCAGTCGACCCTCCGGCGGCAACCAACCGCCATCTTGAATAGACAAGCTACACGCAGACAGCGGACGGTAAGTTCATGTCGACCTGTCGCGGAGATGACTTGTCCGAGATTAAACTATTCGTTTTGACTCGTGGTGGCCTGCCTTGGTCGCCGCACATTGTTCGTGAGGAGAGCACCATGGGAAGTTTTAGCATTTGGCATTGGCTGGTCGTGCTGGTAATCGTACTGCTGGTATTCGGCACCAAGAAGTTGCGCAATATCGGCAGCGATTTAGGCGGCGCGGTGAAGGGTTTCAAGGACGGCATGAAGCCGGGCGACGACGAGAAAAAACCCGACCAGCTTGCCGAGAAGTCAGGCGTGACGGTCGAAGGCGAAGTCAAGGACAAGCAAAAGTCTTGACGCGATGGTACACAACGCAGTGAACGCTTGGCAGGCATATGTTTGACGTCGGCATGTCGGAGATCGCCCTGATCGGTGTCGTCGCCCTAGTGGTGCTCGGCCCCGAGCGGCTGCCCAAGGTGGCGCGCACCGCCGGCCACTTGTTTGGTCGTTTGCAGCGCTATGTGGCCAACGTGAAGTCAGACATTAATCGCGAGATGGAGATGTCGGACTTGGCCAAGGTCAAGGAAGAAGTGCAGTCCGCCGTCAAGTCGTTCGAGAGTACGGTCAACGAGCACGCCAATGCCATCCAGTCCGAGGCAGCAACGCTTGAAAAATCCGCTGCGCTGCCGGATGGCTCCGCGCCATCCGCGGCGCCAGCGCCGCCACTTTCGCAAGCGGAATTGTTGACGGCGCAAGAAGCGGGGCTGCCACCAACGACACCAGCGGCTGCACCTGTGCCAACCGTTGCGGCGGTTGCCCACTGGCAAACCGGGCAGGTGGAGAATTCCCCGGTGCAAACAGCACATCAATCCTTCGACCTTGGCATCGAAGCGCCACGGCGAATCGGGCGCTAGCCAAATCAATATGTCAGACAACCCGCAAGATACCTTCGTCTCCCATCTGGTCGAGCTGCGCAACCGACTGGTGATTTGTTTGATCGTATTCGCGGTGATTCTCGTGCCACTGATCACACCGCCCTGGTTCATCGCCGGCAAGCTGTTCGATTTCATTTCAGCGCCGATGATGGCCGCGTTGCCGCAGGGATCGAAGATGATCGCCACGGGCGTGATCGCGCCGTTCTTTATCCCGCTCAAAATCGCCATGATGACGGCCTTCCTTATCGCGCTGCCAGTCATCCTCTATCAATTGTGGGCATTCGTTGCGCCCGGGTTGTACAAGCACGAAAAGCGTTTTGTGTTGCCCTTGATTGTTTCAAGCACGCTGCTGTTTTTCGTTGGCATGGCGTTCTGTTACTTCTTTGTTTTCAAGATGGTGTTTACCTTCATCGCCCAATTGGCACCGGCGTCGATTAATGTCGCGCCGGATATTGAAAACTATTTCGGTTTTGTCATGGGTATGTTCCTAGCGTTTGGTATGGCGTTTGAGACGCCTGTTGTGGTTGTGGTGCTCGTGGCGACGCGTTTGGTATCGCTGGAGGTGCTGCGCGAAATACGCCGTTATGTCATTGTCGGCGCGTTCGTGGTGGCCGCAGTCGTCACCCCGCCTGACGTTGCATCGCAATTGGCGCTGGCGATTCCGCTTTGTATCCTCTATGAAATCGGCTTGATCGCGGCGCGATTCATCACCCCGCCGGAAGCGACGGCTGACCAAAAAGCCGAGGCAGGTGCGACATAACGCTGCGTGGCATCCACCTTGTCGCCGTGTTGCTTGCGCTGATCTGCACGAGGTCGGAGCGTGCGCTTGGCTGGGGTAACGAAGTGCATCGCATTACCGGCCTGATGGCGCAGGAGATGCTGACGCCGCGTGCACGAATTGCCGTCAACCAATTGCTTGACGGCGGCGATCTGTCCGACGCGTCGGTGTACATGGATATTTATCGCGAGGCGCTGAAACGCGAGGTGCCGGGATCCGAACGGTGGCATTACGACAACCGGCCGGTCTGCGGTGAGCCCGCCGCGCCGGGCACGTATTGTCCGGAGGGCGGCTGCGCGTCGGCGCAAGCAACGCGCTGGTTCAACGTACTCGTTGATACATCAAGATCGAAAGACGAGCGACAGCAGGCACTCAGATTTTTGGTGCACATTGTGGCCGACTTGCATCAGCCGCTTCACGCGGCTGATGACACTGACTCAGGTGGCAGCGCCAAAATAATGTTGATGCCCGGTGCCAAGATGCCGCGCAATCTGCATTTGGTGTGGGACGTTGATCTGCCTAAAATTTCCACGCGGGGCTTATCGGAACTGCAGGTCGCTAAAGACCTTATCGCAAACCACAAGAACAAATTTGCCGAATGGATGGGCGGCGACCCGATTCTTTGGACGGCTCAGTCGCACGGCATCGCCAAGCGCCTCGCCTATGGCAAGTTGCCTGGCTTTTCGTGCGGAGTGCTTGACGGGAAAGCCGTTGGGCTGCGCGACGGAAAGCCGTGGACCGACGAGCTGTTACCACTGCCGCGCGACTACGTCGAGGGCGCCACCGCCATCATCCCGATTTTGCTGGCGCAGGCAGGCGCGCGCATTGGCGGATTACTTAACGCTGCTCTCGATCCGGACGGTGCAAAGACGCCATCGGCGCTGCGCTCAGCGCCACCACCACCTGCAGTGTCGGCGACGACAACGCTCAAGGACGCGCTTTCGCGCCCAACCCCATCGCAGGCTCCTCATCGCAGGCTCCTCTAAAGTAGGAAGACAAAGTTGTTTATCGGCGGGCGTTTTGAGGCATTTTTGCCGCAAAAGCGCCGTCCCTTACCGAGTTTTGCCGCCAGAAGGTGCCTCGCTATTTGGCTGTGCGTTCAGCGGGCTCGTTGCAAATTCGCTAGAATCGTTGCTAGCGCGGGTGTAGTTCAATGGTAGAACGGCAGCTTCCCAAGCTGCATACGAGGGTTCGATTCCCTTCACCCGCTCCAAAATAAAAACGCTCCATAGGGGCGTTTTTATTTTGCAATGGCGTGTTCGGGTGAGAACCGTCAACGGTTCGTTGAGGCGCCGTCCGGGGGTAGTTCATTCGCTGTGTTGCGGGATCGGTAGCCACGTGTGCTCGAATAGTCGCAATAGATGCACAAGGATTTTCTTAAAGGTTACCGATGGCTGGATCGCGCTCAGGTGATACTGCCTTTGTACGAGACGAAGTGTAGCCCGTTTAGTGAAATCCGATTCTCAGCCTCATCCCTCCCATCTTCCTATCGAGGAGCAGCACGCCATGGATCGTCCTTTTTTCTCCCCGCGCGTTTTCCTCGTGCTCACCACATTACTGTGCTTGCCCTTCACGGCCGCCAGTCAAC
>JAYVUH010000143.1:0-5850 GCA_043788115.1 Burkholderiales bacterium | reverse complement strand
TCGAAATGTTTCACGCGGCCTATGTTGGCGCGGTATTCCTTGATCTGGGCGAAGCGAGCGACGAATCACTGGCGCGCTCGCAACGCATCGTCATGCACGCCTACGACCAGATCACGCGTCCGAAAGCGCCGCCCTCCTCCAAACCTGTTACTTCTCGCCAACGTCTAAAAAAATGAGCTGTTCAAAATGGCTTCCTGCAAGCCGCATTCGCTACACATTAGGCCGTGCCGCACTCAGCCTGCTACTTGCCGGCTGCGCAGTCGGCCCTGATTACACAAGACCGACTGTGACGTCTGCCGAGGCGCAAACTTGGTCCGCCCCTTTGCCGCACCAAGGACAATCCGCCAATCTTGTCGACTGGTGGCAGCGCTGGAATGACCCCGCGCTGTCGGCGCTACTCACCGCCGCGCAATCCGGCAACCCGACCATCGCGCAGTCGGCAGCGCGTATCGCCCAGGCGCGCGCTAGCTATCAGAGCCTGACGTCCGTGTTGTTTCCATCGTTAACCGGCAACGCTAGCGACGTGCGCTCCAAAGGTGGACAACAAGCGCAATTTGGCCCGCCTGGTGGCGATGGTCGCCAGCGCAGTGAAAATAGTAGCGGCGATCTGGCGTGGGAACTCGATCTGTTCGGCGGTGGTCGGCGCGGCCGCGTGGCGTCACAGCAACGCCTCAATGCCCGCGAATCAGACTGGCACGACGCGCGGGTTTTGATCGCCGCCGAAGTCGCCACGCAGTACGTGAATCTGCGCGCTTGTGAAATATTGCTGACCGGCTATGAAATCGACGCCAAGTCGCGCGGCGAAACGTCGCGCCTGACGGAACTCAAACGCCAAGCCGGCTTTGAAGCGCCCGCCAACGCGGCGTTAGCAATGGCGAGTGCGGCAGAAGCTAACGGGCGTCTGATCCAGCAAGCCGCCGATTGCGATGTGTTGAACAAAGTGTTAGCCGAACTCACGGCACTACCGGAGGCCCAACTCCGCGCAATCGTTGCGCCGGGCCGCGCGCAATTACCAAAAACTGTCGGATTTGCGGTCGCGGCGGTTCCTGCAGCCGTGATTTCGCAACGCCCAGATGTCGCCAGTGCCGAGCGCGAACTGATGGCGTCAACTGCCGACATCGGCGTGGCAATGGCCGACCGGCTACCGCGCCTGAGCCTGACGGGCAGCATCGGCTACTCGGCGCTCACGTTCGGCGGCACCGAAACGCGTGGTCAAACGTGGAACTACGGGCCGTTTCTGTCGTTGCCGATTTTTGATGCTGGTCGTCGCGCGGCAAACGTGGACGCGGCACGAGCGCGTGCTGACGAAGCTGCGGCCGCATATAAGGCCCGCGTGCGCCGTGCGGTGCGTGAAATCGAAGAATCGCTGGTGCGCCTCGATAGCGCCACCAAGCGCGAGGCCGATGTCAATCAAGCACTCGCTGGCTACCAGCAGTTTCTCAACGCCGCTGAAGCGCGCGTGAAATTCGGCGCAGGCAGCCTACCAGAGCTGGAAGAAGCGCGCCGATCGGTGGTGGTCGCGACCGGCAGCGCCGTCGGCGTTGCGCGTGAACGTCTCACCGCTTGGATCGCGCTCTACCGCGCGGTCGGTGGTGGCTGGGACGCAAGCGACGCACAAGCCCATTCAAAGAACATTAAGAACTGAGCCTGAACCATGAACAAATTTATCCCAAATTCTGCAAGATCTCGCGCCGTCATCTTCCTGTCGGTGGCCGCCGTATTAGTTGGCGTCTCGGCCATGGTCGCCGTAGTCGCGGTGGCGGCTGACGATAAAAACAGCACCAATGCTGACAAACCCGGCGACAAACCCGCCTTGACTATCACCACCATCAAGCCGCAATCCAGTGCCATCCAGGCGGTGTTCGGGGCCAGCGGCAATATCGTCGCATGGCAGGAAGCCATCGTCGGCGCAGAAGTGAGTGGCCTGCGTGTTAAGGAACTACAGGCCAACGTTGGTGACATTGTGCGCAAAGCTCAGGTGCTCGCCACCTTCGCACCGGAAACCGTGGAGGCCGAGGCCGCGCAGTCGCGCGCGTCAGTCGCCGAAGCCGAAGCCGCTTTGGCGGAAGCCGCTGCCAACGCGGATCGCGCTAAGTCGCTGGAGGCTAGCGGCGCCCTTTCAGCGCAGCAGATCCAACAGTACGCGACCGCCGCCAAAACCGCCGAAGCCCGCCTTGCGGCCGCACGTGCCAATGCAAAGGTGACGCAACTTCGCGTCTCGCAAACGCAATTGCTGGCACCCGACGACGGCACCATCTCGGCGAGGCTCGCCACGGTTGGCGGTGTCGTTCAGGCCGGACAGGAATTGTTCCGCATGGTGCGCAAGAATCGGCTTGAATGGCGCGCCGAAGTGACTTCATCCGAGCTGGGCAATGTCAGCATGGGCCAGAAGGTCCGCGTCGTCACGCCAGCTGGTGAAGTCGTCTCCGGCACGGTACGCATGATCGCGCCGACGGTCGATCCACAAACGCGCAACGTGCAGGTCTATGTCGATCTCGCGCCCAACCGAGCAGCCAAGGCCGGCATGTTCGCGCGTGGCGAGTTTCAATTAGCCGACGCCACCGGCATTACCATTCCGCAGCAAGCGTTGGTGATGCGCGATGGCTTGTCGTATGTGTTTACCGTCGGGCCAGACAGCCGCGTGAAACAGGTGAAGGTCGAGGCTGGGCGGCGCGTGGCTGGCCGCATTGAAGTGCGTCAGGGCCTCACGCTACAGACCGCGGTCGTCGCCACTGGTGCGGGATTTCTCAAGGATGGTGATTTAGTGCGGGTTGTCGCCCCCACAGCGTCTGGGTCGTCAGCGCCCGCCGCTGCAAAAGCAGCGCCCCCTCCCGTTTCGGCCCCAGCCAGTCCCAAGAAATAACAGGAACGTAATATGAATTTCTCAACTTGGTCGATTAAAAACCCGATCCCATCGATTGTATTTTTTATCCTACTCACCTTCGCCGGGCTGGTGAGCTTTTTCAAGTCGGGTGTGCAGGACTTCCCCGACATCGAATTGCCGATGGTGTCCGTGATCGCGACGCTGCCCGGCGCGGCACCTGCACAGCTCGAAACCGAAGTCGCGCGCAAGATCGAGAATGCCGTGGCCACGGTGCAAGGCGTGAAAAATATTTACACCAATATTCTCGACGGTGCTGCCACCATCAACATAGAGTTCATTTTGGAAAAAAACGCCGCTGAGGCGACTAACGAAGTGCGCGACGCCGTCAGCCAGATCCGTGCCGACCTACCAGCGGAGCTTCGTGACCCGGTGATCTCCAAGATCTCAACGGCGGGCAAGCCGGTTGTCACGTTCTCCGTTTCATCCGCGTCAATGGACGAAGAAGCGATCTCGTGGTTTGTCGATAACACCGCAACCAAAAGTGTATTGTCGGTGAAGGGAGTAGGCAAGGTTTCCCGACTTGGTGGTGTTACCCGCGAAGTGCTGGTCGAGCTCGATCAAGACAGAATGTCGGCACTCGGCGTGACAGCGGCAGAGGTATCGCATCAACTGCGCCGCACCCAGCAAGAAGTCCCCGGCGGGCGCGGCGACGTCAGCGGTGCCGAGCAAGCCGTCCGCACCATCGCTACCGTACAAACGGTTGCGCAACTTGCGGCTCTCGATATCCCACTCGCTGGTGGGCAAAGTGCGGGGCAAGGTGCGGGACGCCGTGTGCGTCTGGATCAAGTCGCCAAGGTCAGCGATACCGTTGCCGAGCAACGCGCCCTAGCGCTCGCCGATGGCGTGCCGGTCGTCGCGTTTGAAGTCAGCCGCGCCAAAGGCGCATCGGAAATTGATGTGACCAACAATGTGCGTGTGGCGGTGGATGACTTGCGAAAGGCATACCCGACCATGAAGATTGTCGAAACCATCGACACCTCGTGGGCCGTGGATGAAAATTTCCGCGGCTCAATGTGGCTGTTGCTTGAAGGCGCGCTACTCGCGGTCATTGTCGTTTGGTTCTTTCTACGCGACTGGCGCTCTACTCTCGTCGCTGCATCCGCCCTACCGCTGTCGATCATCCCGACCTTCCTTGGCATGTATCTATTCGGCTTCACGTTGAATACGGTCACGCTGCTGGCCTTGGCGCTAGTGGTCGGCATCCTGGTTGACGATGCCATCGTCGAAATCGAGAACATCATGCGGCACCTACGGATGGGTAAATCGCCGCTCGACGCGGCGCGGGAAGCCGCGGACGAAATCGGCCTCGCCGTCATCGCCACCACGTTTGCACTCATCGCGGTGTTTCTGCCGACGGCGTTCATGTCGGGTATCGCCGGAAAATTCTTCAAGCAATTTGGCTGGACGGCCGTGCTCGCCATCTTTGCGTCGCTCGTCGTGGCGCGCCTGCTAACGCCAATGATGTCGGCCTACATTCTGAAGCCGCCCAAGGTGATGGAAGAAGTCGATGGCCCCATCATGACCCGCTACCTGAAATCCGTGGGCTGGTGTATCCGCCACCGCAACATCACCGCGGTGGCATCGGCATTGTTTTTTGCCGGCTCGATCGCGCTGGTGCCGTTGCTTCCAACCGGATTCGTACCACCGGCGGATCGCTCGCTCACGGTCGTGAACCTTGAGTTACCTCCCGGTAGCAGCTTGAACGAAACCTTCAATGCGGCTGAACGTGCACGCGCGGCCATCATGCAGGTTAAAGAAGTGAAAAGCGTGTTTAGTTCGATCGGTGGTGGCTTGGCGGGGGATGCCTTCGTGCCGGGTGCCGCGGCAGAAGCGCGCAAGGCAGCGCTATCGGTGCAGATGGTGCATCGCGGCGAACGCTCGATTGACCAACAAGCCGTTGAAGCAAAATTGCGCACGGTGCTGGCCGATATGCCGGGCGTTCGCATCATGGTCAGCCCGCAGGATACCGGCGTGAAAATGCCGTTCGTGCTCAAGTCGGATGACCCGGAAGCGCTCTTGAAGGCCGCCGACGCGGTCGAGCGTGAACTCCGCAGCTTGCCGGGCATCGGCGGTGTTTCGTCATCTGCGAGTTTGTCGCGCCCTGAGATTCTGGTGCGCCCCGACTTTGCGCGTGCGGCTGACCTCGGTGTGAGCGCCGTGGCGATTGGTGAGACCATCCGCGTGGCGACGATCGGTGACTACAGCCAGAACCTGCCCAAATTCAATATCGGCGAGCGGCAGATTTCGATCAACGTGCGCTTTCCAGTCGCTACACGCGCCGATCTCGCTGCGATCGAGCGTTTGCAAGTGCCGGGTAAGAATGGCCCGGTGATGCTCTCGCAGGTGGCCGAAGTCAGCATCGGCAGCGGCCCAGCACAGATTGATCGACTCAATCGTTCGCGGCAGATCACACTCGATGTTGAGCTTGGGGGCCAAGAGTTGGGCGACGTACAAACGAAGGCCCTGGCGTTGCCATCCGTGGTGAACTTGCCCGACAGCGTCCGACAAGTACCGCTGGGCGACGCCGAGATGATGGGCGAACTGTTTGCCAGCTTCGGCCTCGCGATGGTGATCGGTGTGCTGTGCATCTACGCTGTGCTGGTCCTGCTGTTCAAAGACTTTATGCAGCCGGTGACGATTCTCGCGGCCCTACCGCTGGCCATTGGCGGTGCGTTCGTCGCACTCTTACTCACGAATAAGAGCTTCTCAATGCCCAGCTTGATCGGCCTGTTGATGCTCATGGGGGTCGTTACCAAAAATTCCATCCTACTCGTCGAGTACGCCATCGTGGCGCGGCGTGATCACGGTTTGAATCGCTTCGATGCATTGATCGACGCGTGCCACAAACGGGCGCGGCCTATTGTGATGACCACACTGGCGATGGGCTTTGGCATGCTGCCGATCGCCATGGGCTTCGGTGCTGACCCATCCTTCCGTTCGCCCATGGCGATTGCCGTGATTGGCGG
>JAYVUH010000142.1:0-2727 GCA_043788115.1 Burkholderiales bacterium | reverse complement strand
CGTATAGTAGCTCGCGAATGCGCCGGATCAGCAGCACTTCATGGTGTTGATAGTAACGACGGTTGCCGCGGCGCTTCAGCGGCTTTAGTTGGGTGAATTCTTGCTCCCAATAACGCAACACGTGCGGTTTGACGCCACACAGGTCGCTGACCTCACCGATGGTGAAATAGCGTTTGGCCGGAATCGTGGGGAGGCTATTGGAGGACTGCGTTTCCACTGAACGTCTTCTCCACGAGGGTTTTCAATTTCTGGCTTGCATGAAACGTCACAACTCGGCGGGCGGTAATCGGAATTTCTTCGCCAGTCTTCGGGTTGCGGCCAGGCCGCTGTGGCTTGTTGCGGAGCTGAAAATTGCCAAAACCGGACAGCTTGACGCTGTCTCCTCGCTCGAGCGCCGTGCGGATTTCTTCGAAGAAAGATTCCACCATATCCTTGGCTTCACGCTTGTTCAAACCGACTTTTTCGAACATTAAGTCGGCGAGCTCTGCTTTTGTCAATGTCATTGACTATTTCTCTTTATTTTCTGAGACTTGCGCCGAATTTCTGAGACATTACTTCAACAAAACGTGCCACAACTGTGTCGCATTCCACATCTGTTAAAGTCCTCTCAGTATCTTGCATAACTATACGAAACGCAAGGCTTTTTTTCCCGGTATCGAGGTTTTGGCCGCGGTACAAGTCAAACAGCCCGAGGCCCACAACATTGGGGGTTTTGAGGGCTGAAAAGGCGTCAATCATCGACTGGATTGAGACCCCGTCATCGACTAAAAGCGCCACATCGCGCCGTACGGCCTGCATTTTTGAGATCGGCTGATAGCGAATCGACGCCACGGCAGCGACCGCTGCCAAATCGAGTTCAAAGGCGACCGGCGCCAACGACAGTTCAAAATGTTGCTGCCAGCGCGGATGTAGCTCCCCGATCCAGCCGACTTGCTTGCCGCCAATCAAAATGGCGGCGCTGCGACCCGGATGCAGAGCGTTATGCGGCAACGTCGCAAATTTGAGATCGGCGCCAAGCAATAGTTGCTCGACGTCGCCTTTCACGGCAAAAAAGTCCGCGCGCTCGGCCTTGTCGTGCCCCCATTGCTCGGCGTAACGCGCGCCATAACTGAGCCCGCATAGTCGCTCCGGCTGGTTTTCCAAGTTTGCATCGCTTGCGGTAAAGCAACGCCCTATCTCAAATAGCTTGGCGCGTGTTTCACCGTGATTCAAGTTGTACTGCAGGGTTTGAATCAGGCCTCCCAGCAGGCTCGAGCGCATGACACTCATTTGCGCAGCAATCGGATTGGCCAGTTTCACCGGGCGGGCATTGCCCATCAATAGCGTTTCTCGGTCTTCCGGCACAAAGCTGTAGTTGATGACTTCCTGATAACCCATCGCTGCACAAGCGTGGCGCAAGCTGTTGCGGGAACGGGTGGCCTCTGGAATCGCCGTCATCGGCACTGACGCGCGAGGGGGAGCGGCCGGCACATTTTCATAGCCGTGGATGCGTGCAACTTCTTCGGCGAAGTCTTCCTCGCGATTGAGATCAAACCGGTAGCTTGGTGGCGTGACGTCAAGCACGTCAGCGTTTCCGCTCACCTTGCAATCGAGACGCGCGAAGATGGCGCTCATCTGCGGAACGCTGATGGTCATGCCGATTAACGCATTGACGCGCGCCACCCGCACACGGATAGCCTGGCGTGCCGGGAGCGTGCCGAGGGCCTCGGTGATAGGGCCAACTTTCGTCTGCGGTGTCCCGCAAATCTCGACCGCGAGCCGTGTCGCGTATTCAATGCCGTCGCGTGCGGAAGCCGGATCGACGCCGCGTTCAAAACGAAACGCGGCATCCGAATTGATGCCGAGTGTGCGCGTCTTGCCCTGGATGACATCGGGATCAAAGTACGCTGCTTCAAAGAAAATGCTGGTGGTCGCGTCGGTGACAGACGACTCCAAGCCGCCCATGACGCCGCCCATGGCGACTGGCCCGTTGTCATCAGTGATGAGCAACATATCCGGCTGCAACACGACGTGTTGTTCGTTAAGCAGATTCATCTCTTCGCCGGCCAGCGGAAACCGCACATTGATCGCGCCGCTCAATTTGGCGTTGTCAAACGCGTGCATGGGACGACCACGCTCGAGCGTCAGGTAGTTGGTGATATCGACCAGCGGCGAAATGCTGCGAAAGCCCGCGCGGGCGAGACGTCGCGACATCCATTCTGGCGTCGCAGCTTTGGCGTTGATGTTGCTGACAACGCGCCCAAGATAGTGGCCACAGGCGGCCGGTGCGGGAATGCTGACCGGTCGCGAATCTGTTCCTGTGTCGGCGACCGGTTGGACGGCTGGTATCCGCAGTTGGGCGCCGGTCACCGCCGCCAAATCGCGCGCGACGCCAATCATGGACAGACAGTCGCCGCGATTGGGCGTCATTTTGAGTGTCAGTACGACATCGTCCAGATCCAGATACTTGCGGATGTCCTGGCCGATCGGCGCATCGGCGGCGAGCGGCAGTAGGCCGCCGTGGTCGTCGGACAATCCCAACTCGCGCGCTGAGCACAGCATGCCATTCGATTCCACACCGCGCAGCTTGGCAGCTTTGATTTCGAGGCCCGGCAATACCGCGCCGACCATCGCGCAGGGAACACGCATTCCCACAGCAACATTCGGTGCACCGCAAACAATCTGCAACAGACTGCCAGTTCCGGCATCGACTTCGGTCACGCGCAGTTTGTCGGCGTTCGGATGCGG
>JAYVUH010000141.1:0-8591 GCA_043788115.1 Burkholderiales bacterium | reverse complement strand
AGCAGCGCATTCGTAATGCGAAGGTCGTAGGTTCGACTCCTATTTCGGGCACCAATAAAATCAAGGGCTTACGTGATGTAAGCCCTTTGCATTTGGGCTATAGCCTCAACGCTTGACAGCAGAGAGGACTTATGACATCATGGCTGCATATATCAAACGACCGATCAAACAGGAAATCTACGCTCCTGCTGATGTAAGGATCCCCAGTCGTCTGGGCGGAGGGATCCTAAAGGAACATGTGATTCGTGAGCTTCCATCGAAAACGGTGGTCCGCTACGCGTTGGCGTACATCAACCCGAAGATCTTTGCGGGGGACAACGGCCGAGTGCTTGGATATGACAATAGCCACGATCACTCTCACCGACATTTCTTGGGCACAGTAACGCCACACACTTTCGACAGCTACGAAGCGCTTTACGAACAATTCGAACGTGAATGGCAGGACATTGCGATCAAGTTCGTTAACGGAGACCAAATATGACAACGCGAAAAATTACCCGAGACGACTTCGTAAACAGCCGCTCCATTAAAGCTCGATCAACCAAGGGCAAAGCCGTTGCTCGTGCCTTGGACGCACGCACCGACTCGCTACCGTACTCAAAAATATTTACAAGTTTCGAGTTTGAAGACTTTTTGGCTCAGCTCACACCAAAACGGTTTGAGTTACTGCGTATTGCCAGCAAGGGCAAGTACTCTATTGCAGACCTCGCCAGCGCCTCACAACGCGACCCAAGTGCCGTGTCCAGAGATGTATCAAAGCTAACGGCTCTCGGTCTTGTCAGAGTTGAGGACGTCCCCAATGTGGGGCATGGACGAAAAAAAATAGTGACGCCTGTTGCGAACACGATCTCGATCAACGCCTCCATCACGGCAGCATAGCTCCCAAGACGTCAAGCCAAGTTCAGGGCTTTTTGCCTTTAATTCGGGATCACTTTGATCCCCTAGTCAAAATTCAATGCACAGGGGTGGTCAATATTGGATGCGCGTCAACAGTCGGGCCCAATCGGGGGTGCAGGTGAATAATCGTTGGTCGACAGTAGGGAATGCCGCCAGTGCTTTTGGGCGAAACGCCCAATCCGGATGAAGCACCGGGGTTTTACACTACTGGAAATGTTGGTCGTGCTTGCGCTGATCGGCGTGATGGCGGGCTTGGCACTGCCAAATTTTTCACGCTTTCTCGAGAGCTTCACCAATAGCAGCCGCTGGAGTGCCATCGAGCGTGAGATCGCTGACCTGCCCTATCAAGTGTTCAGCGCCGGGGTTGCGTTGCGCTTTGATGCCAACAGCGCGACGCAAAGACTGCCTGCGATTCCGTCCGACTGGCGGGTTGAAGTGAGCGCGCCGATCTTGTACCGAGAGAGCGGCTGGTGCGAAGGCGGCCGACTTGCGATCGTGTCAGCTGCGGGTGAGCGGCGCGATTATTTGCTGGTAGCACCGGCCTGTTCGCCTTCAAGGGTAGCCAAATGAATCGCAGCCAGCACTTCACCGGTATACCGCGTTACTCGCGCGGTTTTACGCTGCTTGAAGCGATTGTGGCGCTCGTGTTGCTGACCACTGCTGGGCTGGCGCTTTTCTCGTGGATGAATGCGAGTTTTGATGGACTCAACAGAATCGAGCAGAGCAATGCCCGCGCGGCGGCCGAGCTAAACGCACTCGAGTTCATGAAAACGGTGAATCCGATGGAGCGTCCCGACGGGCAGATCAAACTCGGTCAGGTCGATCTGAAATGGCGTGCCCGGCAACTTGCGCAGCCGGTGCAAAATCGCACCGATACGCGCGACCCCGGCCCGTTTAGCGTCGCCATGTACGACGTCGAACTCACGCTTGAGGACCGACCGAAAATCGAGCCCTACAGCATTGTGTTGCGACAGATGGGCTACCGTCGGCTCTATCCTGTCGGCGATGAAAGTGGTGGCGGAATTTCGCCCTCGCCTCCGGCACCCGGAAAACGGTAAAATGACGACCTTCGGGCCCGCATAGCTCAGGGGTAGAGCAACCGCCTTGTAAGCGGTAGGTCGTCTGTTCGAATCAGACTGTGGGCACCATCATCTCGCGCTGTTGTTGTCTTGGCTGTGAAATCCGGCAATTAATGGCCATTTGGCTAGGCTAAAGGAAGGCGCCGCCCGTCGACATCCGCCAGTACATGACGTATGTGGGCTTGCGCAGTTTGGCGGGGATGGCGTGCTTCAGCGCTAGGCGATAACCCTTGAGGTAGGTGATCGGTTTCGCGCTCAGCATCTGCCTGAACAACACACTATCCGCTGTAGGTGTGCGGTAGATCCTGCTATCGCCTGAGGTCGCTGTTTTTTGCTCAGTCCGCTTGACCTCGAACTGGTCGGCAGTCCAGCGCCCGCCTTATCGCGATTGAACATCGGCATGCGCTGATCGATCGGAATTTCCGCCCACGAACCAGTGCCGTCCGTGGCGAAGAAATTCCAGCGGCCTACACGAGTGAGCGCGATAAAAGTCACGCCGCGCTTAGCCAGCCATACGCCGGGCTCCTCTCCGCCGTCCGGCGTTTCCAGAAAATCCCGAGCCCATTCACTGCCGGGCTCGCCACCGACCACCACTAACTTCGTACCGTTTTGCAAGCGCGGCTTGTCAGGCGAAGAGTGTGACTACGAACTGAGTGAATTTCTGCCCATGGAAATTGGAATCGATATAGGCGATCTCTCGCTTGAAGTTGCTCGTCTTAGCTGCCGCTGAGTATCTCCCGGAAGGCGTCCTTGCCAAGCACTGCTCGGTCTTCAGGTAAGTCCCATGCAAACGCCTGCGGCGGAAGGCACATAAACAGCGCACAGAATCGGACAAGTTGGCGCACGGGTTTCTCCAGCAATAGTCGAGTCTTCACGTTACCCCAGCGAAGGGTATAAACAACTCGCCGTTCCAGCCGGGAGAACACCTTTCGGATTTATTGACGCGCCCATGCACTGATGCTAAAAGGAATCAATAATTCAACCTCGCGACTGGAGAGCAAACATGGCAAAGGAGACAATCCTGCGCATTAACGGCAAGAAGGTCAGCGTCGCGGTGGCCCCCGAAACGCCATTGCTTTATGTGTTGCGCAATGACCTGGACGAGCGCGGCCCCCGTTTCGGCTGCGGTCTCGCACAATGCGGCGCGTGCACGGTGCAGGTGGATGGCCAAGCCGTCCGGTCATGCGTGATGCCCCTTTTCGCCGTCAGCGGCAAAAGCGTCACGACACTTGAGGGTCTGGCGGGCGACTATGCGCGGCGGCGCAAAAAGCCCTCGGGCACGCTGCACCCGGTGCAAGCGGCGTTTATCGAACAGCAGGCAACGCAATGCGGCTATTGCGTCAATGGATGGGTCATGACGGCGGCGGCCTTTCTGGATAAGAAGCCGAAGGCGACGGATGCCGAAATTCGAGACGCTCTGTCAGGACTCAAGTGTCGTTGCGGCTCGCACATGAGTATGTTGCGCGCCGTCAGGCTGGCATCTGCCAACATGGCGGCAGCGTCATGAGTGCCGAGTTTGGGGGCGTTACGCGGCGCGACTTCCTTGCCGCCACGGGTGGGTTGTTCGTTTCGTTGGCGGCACCTTCCGCGTCGGTGGCGTCGGCGAGCACGGTAATGACCAGAGTCGGCTCGTGGCCGACAAAAATTGCCACTGACCACCTCGATTCATGGCTATGGGTTGGCGCGGACGGGAAGGTCACCGCTGCGGTCGGCAAAATTGACGCGGGCATGGGCATCGGCACATCTTTCGCACAAATCGTCGCCGAAGAACTCGACGTGGCATTCGATGTGGTCACGATTCAAATGGGCGACACGGCGACCACGCCAGATCAGCGTGGCACTGGATCGTCGAATGGCATCATCGATGGTGGCAGTGCGCTACGCAGCGCCAGCGCCGAAGCGCGCGCCGCTTTGCTCGCCATCGCGGCTGGCCGCCTGAACGTGCCGGTCGGCCAGTTGATGACGGCAAACGGCGAGGTCAGTGTGATCGGTGCGCCTGAACGGCATGTCAGCTACGCCGAACTTATCGGCTCGAAGCGCTTCGACGTGAAGATGAGCGGAAACATTAAGCCGAAAGACGCCAAAAACTACCGCTTGGTCGGCAAGCCGGTGCCACGCAAGGATGTCGAACTGAAGGTCACGGCGAAGTACGACTACATGGTCGACTTCAAACTGCGCGGCATGTTGCATGCACGCGTCATCCGTCCGCCGCAAGCCAACGCCAGATTTATCAGCTATGACGCCGAACAGAAGTTACCTGGTTTGTTGAATATCGTCGTGCGTGGCGATTTCGTCGCTGTCGTTTGCGCTCGTGAAGAGCAGGCCGTTGAGGCAGCCCGGCTGCTGCGGTTGAAGTGGTCAACGCCGGCGCCGATGTTTTCGCCTTCTTACGACGCGCTCTACAAGCGCCTTCGCGACACTACTGCGGACGCCACGAGTGAAAACGTCAAAATCGGCGACCCGTCGGGCGCTTTCGCTGTGGCCACAACCAAGCTGGACGTGTTTTACGAGTATCCATTTCAGTCGCACGCCTGCATGGGTCCGGCTTGTGCCGTCGCCGACGTTGGATCTGGCCACGCGCACGTATGGATGGGCGGACAAAAGCCTTATCCCCTGCGCAAAGCGATCGCCCAACTGGCAGGCTTGAGCATAGAGCAAGTGCGTGTCAGTTGGCTTCCCGGGCCTGGCTCATATGGGATGAACGATGCGGACGATGCCGCGCTCGACGCCGCGCTGATTTCAAAGGAAATCGGCAAACCTGTAAAGCTGCAATATTCGCGCGCCGATGCTACAGGTTGGGACCCGAAAGGGCCCCCTTCGGCAATTCACATGCGTGGCGGTATCGATGCCAGTGGCGACGCGATCCTCTATGACTTCGAGTCGCACGGTTACTCGGGAAGGGTGCGCCCTTCGGGTACCGACAGCTTTGGCGATGGTCTCGCTGCGCAGCTCATCGGCGGCTACAAGGCGAACAGCAGCAATTTGTTCCAACTTCCCTCGGAAGGGTACAAATTCCCCAATAAGCGCCGTACTGCGAATCTGCTCGACTGGACCTCGTCGCTCAACACCGGCCTGCGCACCGCGCACCTGCGCGACCCCGATGGCATGGCGACTTGTTTTGCGAGCGAATGCTTTATCGATGAACTTGCCTATGCATCGAAGATGGATGCCGTTGCGTTCAGGCTCAAATATCTCTCGGACGCCCGGCACAAAGCGGTCGTCAGCGCGGCTGCGGAAAAGGCGGGATGGCAGACGCGCGTATCTGCCAGAACGCGCGGAACCAGCCCGGTCTTGACTGGTCGCGGCATTGCCTACGCGCCCCGTGCCGGGACGCTGGTGGCGATCGTTGCGGAGATCGAGATCAACATCAACACCGGCAAGTTGCGAGTGACCCGATTTGTCGCAGCGCACGACTGCGGCTTTGTGGTCAATCCGCTGAGCCTTGTCGGCACCGTCGAGGCAAACCTAATCCAGGCGATGAGCCGCGCCATGTTCGAAGCGGTGCAGTTCGACGAGCATCGCGTCACCAGCGTCGACTGGATCACCTATCCGATCGCTGATATCACGGATGTCCCTGACCAGATCGAGGTCGTGATCGTCAACAATTCCCCCGACATGAAATCGACCGGCGCCGGCGAGCCCGCCACGCGCCCGGTGGCGGCCGCGATTGGCAACGCCATATTTGACGCGACTGGGGTGCGGATGCGCCGTGTGCCGTTCACGCCGCTTGCGCTGAAGGCCGCCTTGAAAGCGTCGCCGCCGCTGGTCGTTTAATTGGCAGCGAAGTGATCTGTCACGGCGATCAAGCGCCGCATGATGCCCGGCTCACTCGAAGCGTGTCCAGCATCCGGCACAATGGTAAGCGCGGTGTCCGGCCAGACATCACGCAGGTCACAGGCGGTAATCGGTGGCGTGATCGCATCGTAGCGTCCTTGCACGATGGCGCCGGGAATGCCGCGCAGGCGAGCAGCATTGGCAAGTAGTTGGCCCTCGCCCATAAAACAATGATGCACAAAGTAGTGGGCTTCGATGCGCGCGAGCGAACGCAACTGCCCCGCTTCGGCAACCAGCGGGCTTGGCAGCATTGTAGAAATTGCATCTTCCCAGACGCACCACGCGCGTGCGGCGGCGTTCTCGATGGCTTCATCCCCGCAGGTGAGCCGCTGATAATAGGCCGCGATAATGTCGCCGCGCTCCCTTGGCGGAATGAATGCATTGAAGCGTGCCCATGCTTCCGGGAACAGATGTGATGCGCCGCTGCGGTAGAGCCAATCAAGTTCTGATTGACGTGCCGTGAACACGGCGCGCAACACAATCGAGCTGACCCTGTCTGGATATTGCTGCGCATAGGCCAGCGCCAAGGCGGCACCCCACGAGCCGCCGAACAGGATCCATCTTGAAATACTGAGCGCTTTGCGCAACTGCTCGATATCGTCGAGTAAATGTGCCGTGGTGTTGGCAATGAGCGAGCCTGCTGGCGTAGAGCGTCCGCAGCCGCGTTGGTCAAACAGGATGATGCGATAGCGCGCCGGGTCAAAGAATCTCCGGCTGTTTTCGCTGCAGCCGCCGCCTGGCCCCCCATGCAGGAATAGCACCGGCAAGCCTCGTGGATTACCGCACACTTCCCAATACACGCTGTGGCCGCTGTCCATAGGCAGCAAGCCGCTGTCATAGGGCGTGATGGGCGGGTAGAGATCATCGGCACGCGAAGACGCTGCAAACCCGCTGTTCATGCCGCGTTCAGGTTGCAATGCGCCCTAACGCTGTCGATGACGGGAAGACCAGCGATTTGATGACCACGGGTACAGCGCCGGATAAGTCGAGCATGGCACCAATATCGATGAAATCAAATTCATTCAGGGTAATGCCGTCGATCGAGACGATCGCGTTGGACAATTTCAATTCTTCCAAAAAATGAATACCGACCAGACCACCAATATCGCCGTCGCCGACCAGTATCAGCGTCAGTCCACGGTCTAGTAGGGCAGAGAGACCAATGCGGATACCGCGTGCGAAGGCATCGAGTCTTGCAAAGGTTGCCGACCCCTGCCAGTGATAGCAAATTGCCACGACTTGTTCGCCCTCGTGCAGGTCGTAGCGCCGTAGTGCCATACGTATTGCGGTCGCAATGGCGACGGTATCGAGCAGGTCAGCTGTGAGAGATAGGTCGGGCTTGATCACAGGAACATTGCGCAGCGGCAGGGTGCTCATCGGCGCGACGAAAATTGTGCTGCCACTTACTTGAACGGTGTATTGTGATGCACCGACCACGGTGGCACGGATACCTTGGTCGGGTTCTTCCACACGCGGCCCCCAAGCTGCAACACGGGTGCGAATGGCCTCGGCCAGTCGCGCACCAAGGTCGCCAAAATGTGCTGTCTGTCGGCCGTAAATGTATTCGGACACGCCACCAGAAAACGTCATCACGTCTGGTGCACGCGCATTCTGCATGGCGTCAAGGCGGAGCAGTTCGGCGGTCTCTCTCGAAATCTTTGTGCTACTAATTGCATCAAACAAACGATCTGCCATGCGGCCAGCCAGTTGATTGAGCACCTCGTCACTAAGCAACGTACCAATTTCAATGCTTATGCCAATCGCGGCACCAAATTTTTTGCCTGCTTCCTCGACGCGCACGACGCGGCTATCACGGTCGAAAGAGATGATACGCGCGCCGACATCGATCGCTGTCATGTCGACGACGGCACCATCTTCGCAGACGGCGATTTTCGACGTACCACCGCCGATATCGATGTTCATCACCCGTGCGTTCTCACGGATCGAGCGTGCCGCCGCGCCCGAACCGAATGCCGCGAGCGTTGTTTCGAGCGCATCCCCCGCGCTGACAGAAACGAATTTGCCAGCCTGCTCGGCAAACAGGTCGGCGATGGCGCGTGCGTTAGTTCGCCGAACGGCGACGCCAGTCAGTATCAGCGCGCCGGTGTCGATCGCGCGTGGATCAACCTTGGCGAGGTCATACTGCGCACTGATGAATGCGCCCAGTGCCACCGCGTCAATCGTCTGGTCGGCCGCGTACGGGGTGAGTAGTACATCAGACTCGTGCACGACTTCACGTTTGGATACCACATAGCGATTGTCGAGACGCTCAAGCAGCAGGCGCGAAAACACCAAGTGCGAGGTCGATGAGCCGATGTCGACACCGACACTGATGAGTAGGATTTCATCCTCGACTTCAAGGCTGCGTCGAATGTTGCTGAAGAAGACGCGACCGCCGATGGTTTCGCCGTGCGTTCCCCTAGTTCGCTCACTGGCAGCTTCGATCACGGGCGGCGCATTGTTCAATGCGCTCAAACGACAGTTTTCTTGGTATCCGCGTCGGCGGGTTTTTCGTACCAGGAAGGGTCCATGCGATTGCCGACACCATTTTCTTTTAGCTTGGCTTCGTACTCCGCGCGCAGATACGGATCTTCCATCCAATACGGAATAGCACTTCCGCCCTGATTGACGTCGATTGCGGTGTAGTCGGTATGTTTGGCACCGGGCGCACCCGGATCGCGGCCGGGATTGTGCGGGCCGAACCAGGCCGTCAGTCGAAGCGGTTCCGCACCGGAACTGAAGTGCTGGTGATACCAGCGGGCACCGCCTGGTGCCGCAGTA
>JAYVUH010000140.1:0-2366 GCA_043788115.1 Burkholderiales bacterium | reverse complement strand
AAGAGTGACACCATAAGAGGTACCTTGGGCTTCGCGCGCGACACGCGCGACAGTATCTACTTTCCGAAGCGCGGTTACCTGATGGAGTTTGGGTTGGAGTCTGGATTGCCAGGCGGCGACCTCAAGTATTACCGTGCTCAGGCGAAGGCTCAGTATCTCCAGCCGATCTGGGGGCCGATTACGTTGTCCGTCAATGCTGAACTCGGCATCGCCAACGGCTTTGGTGGCAAGCCGTTACCATTCTTCAAGAACTTTTACGCCGGTGGCGTCGATTCCGTCCGCGGCTACCAGACCGGCACCGTCGGGCCGCGTGATTTCTTTACCGGCGAATACACCGGCGGCAACAAGCGTCTGGTCGGTAACGTGGAAGTGCTATTTCCGATGCCTGGCGTGAAAGCGGAAAAATCGGTCCGGCTTTCCGCTTTCGGCGACTTCGGCTACGTCTGGGGAGCAGACCAAAAACTATTGCTCGGCGACCTGCGTTACTCGGCAGGTATCGCAGTGAGTTGGTTCTCACCGGTTGGCCCACTAAAATTCAGTTTGGCGAAGCCGTTTGGCGTCAAGCCGAACGACCGGATCGAGCGCTTCCAGTTCCTTCTCGGAAAAGTGTTTTAATTGGTGGTCTCAAACCCTGTGTAGGTTGCACCGCTATGGCTCGATCCAACTCATTAGCAAGACTGCTTTCCGTCGGCGCACTGTCCATCGCCATCACGCTGGCTGCCGGCGCGACCTTGGCTGCCGAGTTCAAGATTGGTTTTGTTGACCGCGAACGTATTTTGCGCGAATCCGGTGCTGCCAAGCGCGCCCAAGCGAAACTCAAAAAGGAGTTCGGGACGCGCGAAGCAGAACTGGAAAAGATGGAAAAGCAGGGACGTGACCTGCAGGCGACGCTGCAAAAGGAATCGATGACGTTGCCTGAAGCGGAACGTTCTGCGCGCGAACGCCAACTCGCACAGTTGGAGCGTGACTTTAAGCGCATGCAGCGAGAGTTCCGTGAAGACCAGACGCTTCGTAGCAATGAAGAACTGGTTTCTCTGCAGGAACGTGCAAACAAGATCATCAGCGAGATCGCCGAGAAGGAGAAGTTCGACCTGATCGTGCAAGAGGCTGTGTTTGCTAGCCAGCGCATTGATCTCACCGACCGCGTCATCAAGGCGCTCGGCGACAAGTAGGCGTGTAGCCCATCGTTCAAAGTGCACGCCAATAGGGCAGTTTCAGGCATTTTGGCTTGGAATCACCCGTCAGATGGCGAGTTTGGCATTTGCGTTAGGCTCGAATGTGGCACCCGCGTATTTGCTTCATTCAGAACCACGACCCACCGCCGCGACGCGTCTGCCATCGTGCGAAAATACGCCCATGTTCCTGCGTGATTTCATCTCTGTTCTTGGCGGCGAAGCCATCGGCGAGGTATCTGGGCCCCTGGTCGGCGTTGGCACGCTTGAACGCGCGGAGAAGTCGCACATTACGTTCCTCGCCAACGCCAAGTACCGCCGCGCGCTTACCACGACGCGTGCCGGTGCCGTTATTGTTGGACTGAATCAACGAGACAGCTGCGACTTGCCGCGCATCGTGGTGGACAATCCATACGCCTATTTTGCCCGCGTCGCGCAGTTGTTCTCGCCGCGGCTGTTGCACTCGGCAGGTATTCACCCAAGCGCGGTCATCTCCCCTACCGCGAAGGTTGCGTCAAGCGCTTCCATCGCGGAATTCGTCTCGATCGGTAGTCGCTGCGTCATTGGCGAGCACGTACGATTGGGGCCCGGAACGGTGATTGGTGATGACGTTGTCATTGGCAATGCGAGTGAATTGGTCGCGCGGGTGGTGGTCTATCCCGGCTGCAAGATTGGGCAGCGCACTATCCTTCACGCCGGCGTGGTCGTCGGTGCTGACGGATTTGGTTTTGCGAACGAAAAAGGGACTTGGGTAAAGATTCCCCAGACCGGATGCGTGGTGATCGGCGACGATTGTGATGTTGGCGCCAATACGACGATTGATCGGGGTGCCATTGAGGACACAGTGATCGGCAATGATGTGAAGCTCGATAACCAGATTCAGGTCGGGCACAACTGTCGTATTGGCGATCACAGCATTGTTGCCGGCTGCACCGGTATCGCGGGAAGTACTGTGATTGGCGAACGCGTCATGATCGGCGGCGCGGTTTCGATTACCGGGCATCTTTCGATCTGCGACGACGCCGTCCTGTCAGCGAACGCCTTCGTCACCAAGTCCATCACCGAGCCTGGTATGTACAGTTCGGGTCTGCCGCTGATGCCGCACCGCGAGTGGCTGAAGAACGCCGCTCAACTGCGGCATTTGGATGACATCGTGGAAACACTGAAGTCCGTCGCAAAAGAAATCAGAAAGCC
>JAYVUH010000139.1:0-2695 GCA_043788115.1 Burkholderiales bacterium | reverse complement strand
AGAACTGACACCGCGCGAATGGAAGCAGCGTTTCGCCACCAGCCCGCTTCGCTCGGACCTCGACGACACCAGCTAGACGCCGTGGCTTGAACGGTTCCGCTGCACCGCCAGCACCTGCGCCTGGAGCACAGCGGCGTCACCTTGAGCCGCGCCACACTGACCCATCTGTCGCAGCGCGCGATTGATTTGCTGATCCCGATCTACGTCGCGCAGCTCGCCCACGTCTGCCTCAGCCGCGTGCTGGCCATGGATGAAGTGCCGATCAAGGCCGGCCGCAAAGGCCCCGGCAAGATGCGCACCGGATACTTCTGGCCTGTCTACGGCGAAGACCATGAAGTCTGCTTCCACTACGCGAACACCCGCGCCCACGCGACGGTGAAGCAGGTCTTGGGTGATGCCTTCACAGGCGTGCTGCTTACCGATGGCTATGGCGCGTACGAGCGCTACGCCGAGCGCGTGAAAACCTGCACGCCCGCAGCTTGTTGGAGTCACTGCCGCAGAGGCTTCGAACGCGCGTTGATCATGTATCCCGACGCCGCCAACGAAGCGCTCACGCTGATCCGCGGCATGTACGCGCAAGAAACCCAGATCCGCGAGCGCAACCTTACCGACGAAAACAAACTTCACTTCCGCAGTGAGCACACCCAGGCGATCGTCAGATCGTTCTGGGCTTGGTGTTACGACCAGCGGCAGCGCACCGACTTTGTCCCCAGCGACCCCCTGGCCAAAGCCTTGCAGTACGCCTGGGATCGACGCGGTCCATTACAGGTGTTCTTGTCCAACCCCGACGTGCCGATCGACACCAATCATTTGGAACGGGCGCTGCGCGTGATCCCCATGGGTCGCAAGAACTACCTCTTTTGCTGGACCGAGTTGGGCGCAAAGCATGTGGGCGTGATCCAGAGTTTGATCGTGACGTGCAAGCTCCACGACATCGATCCCTATCTGTACCTGGTCGATGTGCTGCAGCGAGTTGGTCAGCATCCGGACAGCCGGATCGCAGAACTGACACCGCGCGAATGGAAGCAGCGTTTCGCCACCAGCCCGCTTCGCTCGGACCTCGACGACACCAGCTAGACGCCGTGGCTTGAACGGTTACCTCGTAGCGATGGCACTCGTGCTCGCCGGATGCGATCGCGCGGATGCAGCGGCGAATCCACTCGCACCCCCAGACTGTTCGAGTCCGCGCGCCACGCTCCAGAACTTTCTGGCGCTGATGAACGATACCAATGGACGTTGGAACGTAACCGTTCAATCCGCGCCGTCATTTCCGATCTGAGCTAAGCAGCCGAGACTGGCGCTCCCTCATAGTTTGTTGGAGTCGTCGATGTCGCAGAGTGTTGTGGTCAAGCAGCGTGTGTTCCGTTCGCCCGCACAGTGGCGTGATCTCTTGGCACGCTTTGATGCCGGGGGTCTCACCGCGGTAACGTTCTGTCGTCAGCAAGGGTTGAGCATTTCGAACTTCTATCGCTGGCGTCAGGCGCTGGCGAGTCGAACGAAGGCAAAGAACGTCCGACGATACGTCGGCGTCGATCAACAGGCATTGATGTCGGCACCGGCATTCGTTGAGTTGCCGGCCGCGCTTGGTGCGTCGCCAGGTTTTCCGCCGCCTCAACGTTGGCGCATCGAGCTGGACCTCGGCGATGGCGTCGTGCTGCGGCTGGCACGCTGATGTTCCTGCCCGAAGATCAATTGCGCATTTGGTTGTGCACGTCAGCGACCGACATGCGGTGCTCGTTCGACGGCCTGTCCGCACGCGTGCGCACGCACCTGCACGATGACCCCGTCAGCGGACAGCTATTCGTGTTCGTTAACCGCAAGCGCACACAATTGAAAGTGTTGTTCTTCGATCGCACTGGCTACTGCCTCTGGGCCAAGCGCCTGGAGCGTGGCCAGTTCCATCTGCCCGCCGATGCTGATCTGAAGCAGCCATTGAGCCTGATGGCACTGCGGCTGCTCATCGATGGCATGGCCCCGACGATGTTCAAACAACGCCTGCGCTACCAACACGTTTCGCCTGCACAAATGCAGTGATTTATTGCAGGAACCGACTCAAATAAGAGGTGACAAAGCACCCGTTTAGCGCCCATAATTTGACCATGAAAACGGCCGTTTCGACAGCAAAAACACTCACCGTTCTGCGTAAGCAAAACGGTGAGTTGCTGATCCAGAACACGGCGCTGAACGAACAAAATACCGCACTGAAAAACCAATCGATTGCACTGCAAACTCAATCGACCGCACTGCACGAAAACAACCACGCGCTGCACACGCAGCTCTCGCAATTGCGCGACCAGGTTCAGAGTCTCAACGGCCAGGTCGACTGGTTCAAGCGCCAGGTGTTCGGCGAGAAGTCCGAACGCGTGCTGCCAGATTTGTCCCTGCAACCGGACTTGCTCGTCGGCTTGGGAATACCCCGGCCTATACCGAAGGTCGAACCCCAAGCCACCATCACCTATCAGCGCCGCGCGAAGCAGCGCGATCCCGATTGCGTCAACGACTCGGGCCTGCGCTTCGATGCGTCAGTCCCGGTGAAGACAATCCACTTGCCCGCCATCGGCGAGGGCGAGGTCATCAGCGAAAAGATCACGCACCGGCTTGCCCAGCGCCCCGGTAGCTATGTTGTGCTGAAGTACGTGCGCCCGGTCGTCAAACAACCTGATGGCTTGATCGTGACGCCAGCGGCACCGCCGAG
>JAYVUH010000138.1:0-4367 GCA_043788115.1 Burkholderiales bacterium | reverse complement strand
CTCTGATTAAGTCCATTTCGTCGTCATACGTTGTTGCTCGCATAAAAATATCTCCTTACATATCAAACATATGCGGCGTCAATATTTTTATGTTCGCGCCTAGTCTGACTTAGAACTGAACTTAATCAGAGGTTCCTTAGATCGCGCGAAAACAGGAAGCGACATGCAAGAACAAACCAGCCATTCGCCAAACCCCAGCATTGACGGGGCGATTGGGGCGGAAATGCCTGAAACAGGCCGAACGACGGACACTTTGTCGGATGAAGTAGGAGTCGTCGCCCTGCAAGAAACCGGCGTAGTAGAGCCCAAGGAAGAGGCGAAAAAGATTCGCTATCGGGCCAAGCCAAAGTTTCCGATGCCGGTCGCGGCCAAGGTCCTGCTATTCGACCTGGACGGAACGTTGCTCGACACAGCGCCCGACATTGCGGGCGCGATCAATCACATGCGCGCCGCGTTTGGTTTTGGGCCGCTGGACGTTGGCGTTGTGCGCAATTACATCGGTCGGGGTATTGCGCATCTGGTCTCGCAGTCCATGAAGAATTCGGTTGGTGAACTGGGTGCGTCGGCTTCGAAAGTCGCCGTCGCGCAGTTCGAAAAGCAGTACGAAACTTGTCTCTCACAAACCACACGGCCATTCCCGGGTGTCTTTGAGGGCTTGGAACTGTTTCGCGAGAAGGGCTTCAAACTGGCCTGCATCACCAACAAGGCCGAGCGATTCACGCTGCCCTTACTTGAGGCGACCGGCTTGGCTGCGTACTTCGAACTGGTGCTTTCCGGGGATTCACTTGGCGAAAGGAAACCGCACCCATTGCCAGTGCAGCACGCGGCCAAACATTTCGCCGTTAGGATCGAGGAAGTGTTGCTGATCGGCGACTCTATGCACGACGCTGCTGCCGCACGTGCGGCAGGCTGCCCGGTATTCATCGTTCCGTACGGCTACAATGAGGGGCAGGAATTGCGCGGCCTCGATTGCGACGCGTTTATCGAGGATCTGCCAAGCGCGCTGAAATACGTTAGAGTTGCTGCGTAAACTTTCGAAGATACAAATCTCATGACGTTTGTCGATAAAACAGTTTGGATGTGGCGATGGCATAACTGGCGGTAGTCATACGCGCCGGTATTTTGTAGTGCTGTCTTTCCTGTTTTGACTGTCTTTGTCGAGAACTTCCATGAATGAAGCCCAGTTTCAGCGCCTCGCCGCTGAAGGCTACAACCGAATCCCCGTCACGCTTGAGACCTTCGCGGATCTTGATACGCCGCTGTCCATTTATCTCAAGTTGGCCAATAAGCCACATTCGTATTTGCTCGAGTCGGTGATCGGCGGTGAACGTTTCGGGCGCTACTCCATCATCGGGCTGCCGGCGCGCGAGTGGTTGGAAGTTCACGGTCGAGAAGTCGCCATCCTCCGAGCGAAAACTGGTGGTGTGCCGGAAAAGGTCGAAAACAAATTTGCCGACGACCCATTGGCGTTCATCGAAAAATATCAGGCGCGTTTTCGTGCGGCACCGATCGAGGGCGCGTTGCGTTTCGCTGGCGGTCTGGCGGGCTACTTTGGCTATGACACAGTCAGATACATTGAGCCAAAGCTCGCCAAGCATCTGGATGACAAGTTCGTCGACAAGCCTGACGCGCTCGGCACCCCCGATATCGTGTTGATGCTCTCGGATGAACTGGCGGTCGTCGACAACCTGTCGGGCCGCCTTACGATCATCGTCTACGTGGATCCGCAGACGCCGAATGCGTATCAGAACGCGCAACGACGCCTGACCGAACTTCGCATGCAATTGCGCAGCCAGGCACCACTACCGGTCTACGTACCGTCAGGGCTTACGCATGAGCCGAAGTCAGAGATTGGCAAAGAAAAATTCCTGAAGGCGGTGGAGCGATCCAAGCAGTACATCGTCGATGGCGACATCATGCAAGTACAGATCTCGCAGCGTATTTCCCAACCGTTCGACGCGCCACCGATCAATCTTTACCGTGCGCTGCGTTCCATCAATCCCTCTCCCTACATGTTCTATTTCGACATGGGCGATTTTCATATCGTGGGGGCGTCGCCGGAAATTTTGGTGCGCCAGACAGGCGATAAAGTGACCGTGCGGCCAATCGCCGGTACCCGCAAGCGCGGGGCAACGCCGGAAGAAGATTTGGCGTTGGAAGCCGAATTGCGCGCCGATCCCAAAGAACTGGCTGAGCACCTGATGCTGATTGACCTCGGCCGCAACGACATCGGCCGCATTGCCAGGGTGGGCAGTGTGAAGGTCACCGAGCAATACGTGGTTGAACGTTACTCACACGTCATGCATCTTGTTTCAAACGTAGACGGCGTCATCCGCGATGATGTGAGCCCCATCAGCTTATTGCGCGCGACCTTCCCAGCCGGGACGGTCACCGGCACCACCAAGGTGCGTGCAATGGAAATCATCGATGAACTAGAGCCGTCCAAGCGCGGCATCTATGCCGGAGCAGCCGGCTATCTTGGCTTCAACGGCAATCTGGATCTGGCCATTGCGATCCGTACCGGCGTGGTCAAAGACGGCGTGTTGTACGCCCAGGCTGCCGCCGGTATCGTCGCCGACTCAGTGCCGGAACTCGAATGGCAGGAAACCGAAAATAAGGCACGTGCGTTGTTGCGCGCCGCCGAAATGGTGGCAAGCGGCCTCGACTCGGCCGTTTAGTGCAAGGACAGCGCAATGAAAAAAATTGACTTGAGAAGCGATACCGTCACCCGTCCGACCGCCGCCATGCGTGCTGTTATGGCGAATGCAGAAGTTGGTGATGACGTATTCGGCGACGACCCTACGGTCAACGCACTGCAGGAAAAAATGGCCGATATGGTCGGCATGGAGGCGGGCCTATTCATGCCCTCCGGTACGCAAAGCAACCTGTGCGCGCTGATGGCGCATTGCGCGCGCGGCGACGAGTACATCGTCGGTCAAAACGCGCACACCTACAAATACGAAGGGGGCGGGGCGGCCGTGCTCGCGTCGATCCAGCCGCAGCCGATTGAGAATGTTGCAGACGGCACCATTCCGCTGGAAAAAATTCGTGCGGCGGTCAAGCCCGACGATTCGCACTTTGCGATCACACGTTTGGTCGCGTTGGAGAATACGATCGGTGGCATGGTGATTCCGGAAAGCTATATCGGTGCAGTGAGTGCCTTCGTACGCGAGAAGTCGCTCGCCATGCATCTTGACGGCGCGCGCATATTTAATGCGGCGGTCAAAACACGTCGTGCCGTGAAAGACATTTGTGCGTACTTTGATTCGGTGTCGGTTTGTCTATCCAAAGGGCTGGGCACGCCGGCGGGATCGGTGTTGTGTGGATCCCAAGCCCTTATTAAGCGGGCGCAGCGCCACCGTAAGATGCTCGGTGGTGGCATGCGACAGGCCGGGATTCTCGCCGCGGCCGGTATTCATGCGCTCGACCACCATGTGGATCGGCTCGAGGACGATCATATGAATGCAGCAGCACTCGCCGCAGGCTTGTCGGCGCGCACACCAATTGCCGTGCAAACGCCGCAGACCAATATTGTGTTCGTCGATGTCGCCGCTGCTGACGTACAGCCGCTGCAGGCGCACCTTGACCAAGCTGGCCTCATCGTCATCGTCGGCACGCGTACGCGGATGGTCACCCATCTCGATGTGAGCGCCGCAGAGGTTGCACGCACGGTTGACGCCTTCGCGGCGTTTTATCGGACAAGGGGATAGCCATGCTCCTGATGATCGATAACTACGACTCGTTTACCTTTAACCTCGTTCAGTATCTTGGCGAACTTGGTGAAGACGTTTTGGTCAAGCGCAATGACGAAATCACGATTGCCGAGATTGAGAGGCTGGCACCGACCAGGATTGTGATTTCGCCCGGCCCCTGCTCCCCCAATGAGGCGGGAATTTCCCTTGCGGCGATCGAGCGATTTGCCGGCAAGATTCCGCTGTTGGGCGTCTGCCTTGGCCATCAGGCGATCGGGCAGGCGTTCGGCGGACGCATCGTTCACGCCAAAACCCTGATGCACGGCAAGACCTCGCAAGTCACGCATACCAATGCCGGCGTGTTCGCCGGCTTACCGTCGCCGTTTCGGGCGACGCGCTACCACTCGTTGGTTGTCGAGCGCGAATCGTGTCCGGATTGCCTTGAGATCACGGCTTGGACTGACGATGGTGAAATTATGGGCGTGCGCCACAAGTCACTCGCTGTGGAGGGCGTGCAATTCCATCCGGAGTCCATCATGTCCGAGCACGGCCACCAGTTGCTCAGCAATTTCTTAAGGAGGGTCTGATTAAGTTGCTTTGGTTCAGATTGTGGTGAGATTGGGGCAGCTGCTAGGCATGCGACGAAGGTGCGTTGCGGGGCTACCGCACGAGAAG
>JAYVUH010000137.1:0-2722 GCA_043788115.1 Burkholderiales bacterium | reverse complement strand
GGCCCTTCGCTGCAACGGTCCATGCAACCTGCCGTGTTGACGCGAACTTTGCCCTCACCATTCAGACCCAACGCCTTGATGCGCTGCTTCGCATAGCCGCGCACCTCTTCCGCGTGCTGATCGTTGCAGCATTCCCTGCCGTCATCGCGTTGGTTGATGCAGAAAAAAATGTGTTGCTTGAAATAGCTCATGAATTTTCCGATTGATTCGACACGAACACGATGGCGAGAAACACCAACGCCGCAAGGGGCCAGATCTCGTTGAGCCAGCGCGTGAGGCCGGCAAAATTAGCCAGTTGGCCATAAGGCCAGTTGAACAGGCGAAGCGCTTGATCCAGCGCGGCATACACGCTGGCGAGTTTCACCATCACGCCGCCCGCGAACACAAACAGCGCCGCCCAGAATGCCCGCCAACGAAATCTGGTGCCGCTGAAGAGAAGGTAGATGCACAGTCCGGATGTTACGCCGATGACCGTCGCGGGCGACAGCGACGACACCAATTGTGGTGTCTTAAGTAGCATCGATGCCATCGCCAGCTTGGCCAGAAATCCAGCCCCCAGAATGCCGAGGATGTGCAGTATCCGCCGCCGACTTGGATGCGTTAGCAGCGAAACGAACAGCGCGAAGGCGGTCACATTCAACGCCACGCCAACCACCTGCGGCAGGAGGATCAGCGGGTCGTAGGCACTCGCTGGCCCGGCGGTGAGCGATGAACCGTTCGCGTTTGCGCTCGGATTCACATTCGCGTCTGCGACGGCCAGCATGCCGGCTTCAAAAAACGGAATTGCGGGGTTCAACTGCGCTGCCAACCAGATGACGATCAGCAAGAGTCCCCAGTCAGCGAGCGGCGCTGACGTGAAGTAGCGACGACGAAAAGCGAGGGCCGCCGAGACCATGCGCCGTCCCAGCGGCGCCAACGACAACGCGGCTCCCGCCACAGCACCAAGCGTGTTGGCGAGAAGATCGACCGGTGAGGATACGCGACCGGGTAGATAGGCCTGTGCCAACTCAAGCAGCAGGGAAAGGGCGAATCCGATTGCTGCAACCTGCAGCAGCCTACGCCACCAGCGCGTCTGCCCCTCCACCGACCCGCGTCGCACTGCCGTCAATGCGACAAGACAACCGAGCGGCGCGTACGCCAACAAGTTGATCAACACATCGAACACGGTCAGATAGCGCGGCCACTCAACAATGGTGTAGGCCTGTGGTGTTTGCCAACCGACAAAAGGGGCGAGGCTGGCATACGCGAGCATGAACATATAAACGGCGATCGCCCAGCCCAGCAGCAGCGTCGATGGCGAGCCTGAGACGCTCGAAGAGTCTGTGACGCTAGGCACGGGATCGTTCATTGACGCCAACGCGTCAGCTCAGACCACTTCGACAAGTTCGCGGCGGTAGCGCTCGGCATTGTCGACGTAGTGTACGGAAATACCACGGATCATCCGCACTTCATCGTCGGTCAACTGACGAACGACCCTGCCGGGTGCGCCGAGTACAAGCGAGCGATCCGGAATCACCTTGCCTTCGGCGATCAGCGCTCCTGCGCCGATCAGGCACTCCCGACCGATCACGGCGTTGTTCAAGATCACCGCCTTGATGCCTATCAGGGAGCCTTCCCTGACGGTGCATCCGTGCAGCATCACCATGTGTCCCACCGACACATCTTTTTCAAGCGTCAGCCGGATACCTTCATCAGTGTGCAAAACAGCACCGTCCTGAATGTTGACGTTCTCACCAAGAGTAATTGTATTGTTGTCGCCGCGAATAGTGACGCCCCACCAGACGTTGGCGTTCTTTTCAAGCACCACATCACCGATGACAGCGGCATTTGGTGCGATGTAGTTGTTGCCCTTGAGTTGGGGTGTGGTATTGCCGAGGCGGTAGATCATGGCGGATTCGCGGTCGAATGGGTAAGCGCCTATTTTCGCGCAAAGCCATGCTCGATGCCATCAGACAACATCTCGCGGAACTACCACGTAAATTGTCGACACACCGAACGCCGTCCACCGCACGCCAGTGCAGACGTCTCCTTATCGGTTGCGTCATGTGGAAAAAGACGCTTCTTCCGCCGCAGCCCTACATCTGCTTGAAGAGGTGCGAGAACGGGCGCGAGACCGTCAGATTTTCTTTGCGGCCCCTGACCTTCACGGTCGCCTGACCGCGGAAGTCACGCGACACGGATTCGATGGCAGACGCTTGGACAATGGTGGAGCGGTGGATTTGCCAGAATCGCTCGCCGTCAATCCCGTCGATGATGTCCTTGATCGGCGTTTTGATCAGGGCATCGAATTCTTTGGTGGCAACCAGCGTGTACTTTTCATCAGACTGGAAAAACAACACATCGTCGATTGGAATCAGTCGAAGATTGCTGCCGATATTGGCTTTGATCCACTTGAGCTTTTCGGCAGCCGGGTTTAGCTTGGCCGCGAGTTGCTGCATCAGCGCATCCAAGTTCTGCGGCTGCGCTGGCACTGCGGCAAGGCGTTCCTTCAGGCGCGCAACTGCCGCTTCGAGGCGTTCGTCTGCGTACGGCTTGAGGATATAGTCGATTGCACCGGTATTGAATGCGTCGACCGCGTACTGATCAAAGGCGGTGACGAACACGACATGACACTTCAACTCCTTGTTGGATGCCAGACTTCTCGCCACTTCGATACCCGTCATTTCCGGCATCTGGATATCGAGAAACGCGAGCGATGGTTGGTGCTCTGCGATGGCCTCGA
>JAYVUH010000136.1:0-11529 GCA_043788115.1 Burkholderiales bacterium | reverse complement strand
CTTTTCCGCCAACGCATCGAACTCCGAAAAGACGTCATTGAGCAACATCACCGTCTCGTTCGGCGACATCTCTTCGGTAAGGTGGGTGAAATTAACGATATCCGCGAACAGCACCGAGACATCAGCGTGACCATCGGCAATATTGGTTTCCTGTCGCTTGAGACGCTCAGCAATATTGATTGGCAGAATATTGAGCAACAGCCGCTCGGATAGCTCCTTTTCCGTTGAAACGGCCTCGTTCTTGGCCGTGACCACAGACTGCAGCTTGTTTTTCTCCCGAGAGAAGTACCATAGCAACACATACACCATGGCCGAGATCGACACGAAATTAAGGACGAAGAAGACGGCCACCGTTTTGATGTCAAACTGCTTGGCGTCGTACACCAGAACGTAGTCGAACATCCCCGACAACGCGGTCATAAAAATATAGGCGACGAACCAGGGCACCGACTCGCGCGTACCAAGAATGACGATGGCGCCAACCGGCGCCAGCAACGCCCACAGGGATACGCCGCTTGCGTTGACGAAATTGCCGATCGACCACTGCAACACGAAGGGCGTAAAAAGGAACAGAGACAGCTGTGCCAGACAGAACACGCCGAGATTTTTGGTACGCAGGTAGAAGATGATCGTGCAGGTCGACACCCCTTGAAACACCAGCGGGATCGTGGTCGAAAATCGCGTGCCGAAGCTCCAGTAGATCGCCAACCACAAAACCGACGCGAACATCATCAGGGCGGTTGAAAATAGCAACATGTCACCCGCGAGCTTTTGGTCGGGTGTGAGAGTTCCGGCGCTATTTATCTTTTCTGGCAACGAACCCATGTCTGAACTAAGCCCCCCAGTGGCTGCGTGGCGCGAACGATTCCAGCAAGTTGTATGCGCTTGTCGGAGCCGAGGTGGCACCGCTGACGCAATATGATTGTTTGCTTGCTGGTACTCGTACTGATTATGGCATAGACGACTGGCGGAGACGTCACGGGAGAGCCGTTTCGCGATTTTTTACGGCCAACTCAACACCCCCTCACTGACGGCGTTTGGGCGACTATCGGCGGTGATGATCTCGCGATCGAGCGGCAACCGGCCGTTAATCGGGCGGCAATAGAGCGTTCATTAACGCATTCAGCTAAAATTCTCGCTCTGCTCGTAGCACAACTACTGCACAACCCCGGAGAATGTGAAATGTCGATGGCTGACCGCGATGGCGTTATCTGGTCTGATGGAAAATTAATCCCTTGGCGCGAGGCGACCACTCACGTCTTGACTCACTCGCTACACTACGGCCTGGCCGTATTTGAAGGTGTGCGCGCCTACAAAACGGAATCGCCGGCGCTTGGCACGGCCATTTTTCGATTGCATGAGCACACCAAGCGGTTGTTCAATTCCGCCAAGATTTACCAGATGGCAATGCCCTTTTCGATGGAAGAAATCATGGAAGCGCAGCGCATGGTGGTGCGGGAGAACAACCTTGAAAGCGCCTACCTGCGTCCCCTCGCCTTCTACGGTTCGGAAAAAATGGGGGTCTCTCCCAAAGGATCCAAGGTGCACATCGCCATCGCGGCATGGCCTTGGGGCGCCTACTTGGGTGAAGATGGATTGAAGAAGGGGATTCGCGTCAAGACGTCGTCCTACGCGCGTCATCACGTCAACGTGACCATGCCACGCGCCAAAGTGGCCTCGACCTATGCCAACTCGATTCTGGCCAACAATGAAGCCCTCGATCACGGCTACGACGAAGCGCTGCTGCTCGATACCGAAGGATATGTCGCCGAAGGTGCAGGTGAGAACTTGTTCATCATTCGCGACGGCAAGGTCGCCACGCCGGAACTGACGTCCGCGCTCGACGGCATCACTTGGCGTTCGATTCAAGCGGTTTGCGCCGAACACGGCATCCCGGTTGAAGCGCGCAAGATCACACGCGACGACGTCTATATTGCAGACGAGGCGTTCTTCACCGGAACAGCGGCCGAGGTCACACCAATTCGCGAATTGGACGGCCGCATTATCGGTAACGGCGGACGCGGCCCGATCACCGAAAAACTACAGGCGGCGTTCTTCGATATCGTCTATGGACGCGACCCGAAATATCACTCATGGCTCACGCCCGTCAAATAGGCGATCAGCCCATGAGTGCGCCAACCGAACTCAAGTTTTCGTCAATAAACGTGACCGCGACAGATCTGCCGTTGCACTGTCCGATGCCGTCGATGAAACTGTGGAACAACCACCCGCGTGTGTTCATTGACGTGACCACCACGGGCGAGGCTAAGTGTCCGTATTGCGGAACCGTCTACAAGCTTGATGGTCCCGCCCCGACCGGGCATTAGCTGGTGAAACACATCCTCGTCGTTGCGCCCTCATGGATCGGCGACGCGGTATTGTCCCAACCACTGCTCATGCGTTTGAAGGTGCATCATCCGGGCGACCGCATTGATGTGGTCGCGCCACCGTGGGTGATGCCAATCTATCAGCGCATGCCAGAGGTTAACCGGGTCATCAGCAACCCGTTCGGACACGGCGATCTCAAGCTGCTGGCGCGTCGCCGTTTTGGCAAATCGCTCACGCGTGCGCATCGATACGACAGCGCGTATGTGCTTCCCAACAGTTTCAAGAGCACGCTCATCGCTTGGTTCGCAGGTATCCCAGTAGTGACCGGCTTCCGCGGCGAATCGCGCAGCCTGCTGCTGACCGATTGCCGTGAACTCGACAAGTCCGCGCTGCCGACCATGGCCGAGCGCTTCGCTTGGTTGGCTGAAGATGCAACCCAGCCGTTGACTGACCCCCTGCCGCTGCCACGGCTGCGCGTGGATGAACATGCCCGCTCGACGGCGATGACCAGACTCGGTTTGAACGCAGACAAGGCCGTGGTCGCGCTCTGTCCAGGTGCCGAATACGGTCCCGCCAAACGCTGGCCCATCGCGCATTTCGCCGAGTACGCCAGACGACAACTTGCGCTTGGACGCCAAGTATGGATTTTCGGCGGCAAGGCCGATCAAGCGATTGGCGATCAGATCAACGCGCTCGTCGCGGGTGCCTGCCGCAACCTGTGTGGCGAGACCGCCCTCGAAGAAGCCGTTGACCTGCTGAGCCTAGCGTCGCAAGTTGTGACCAACGATTCGGGTTTGATGCATATTGCTTGTGCGGTCGGCGTGCCGGTGACGGCACTGTATGGGTCGTCCTCACCTGACTTCACGCCGCCGCTCTCGCCGCGAGCGCGCGTCATTTCGCTCAAGATCGAGTGCAGTCCTTGCTTCGAGCGAAGCTGCCCGCTCGGACACTTTCGCTGTATGAACGATCTTCACCCGGATCAGCTCAATGCAGTCGGCGCAGCGTTAGAATAATTGGATTCAGTCAGTTCGTTTTACGAGTTTCGGAGTCAACAACATGAGAGACGCTTTCCGCCCCCATCGCCAGATCGGCCTTATCGCAACCGTCTCGATGGTCGTTGCGCTCGCGATGTCGCCCACTACGGGCACCGCCACCACGCCGACGTCTGCCAAACCGACGGCCGCCGCCAAGGACATCGACCTTGAGTATCTGGCGGATCTGGAAGCCTGGCGTGAACGTGTTGAGCAGAGTCTGCGCCGGGACAATGGCTGGTTGACGCTGGCCGGCCGCTTCATCATGAAAGAGGGCGCCAACACTTTCGGCACGGGCGCTGGCAACGACATCGTGTTTCCCTCGCAACTGGTCGGCACCGGCCCAGCCCGCCTTGGTACGCTGGTGGTTGACGGCAAGAGCAAAACTGTGACGCTCCAGCCAACCGAAGGCACCGCATGGACCGCCGAGGGCAAACTGTTTCAGGGCGAACGCAAGTTGAGCGTTTCGTCTGAGAAGCGCGATTGGGTGGCGCTGGATCGGATTTCGATGCACATCATCGAGCGCGACGGCAAGTACATCCTGCGTCTGGCCGACAACAAATCCGACGTGCGCGCCGGCTTCAAGGGCCGCCTCTGGTATCCGCCCAATCTGGCGTTCAAGACCACCGCAAAGTTCATCCCGTATGCGCCGGGTAAAACCATCCCGATCATCAATGTCATCGATGAAGTCAGCGATGAACCATCACCCGGTTACGTGGAATTCACCCTTAAGGGTAAGAAGGTCAAGCTCGACGCCGTCGGCAACGACGGCGGCTTGTTTTTCGTCATGCGCGACGGAACAGCAGGCGACACGACCTATCGTCCTTCGCGTTTTCTGTATGTCGAGAAAAAGCCGGAGCCGAATGCAACGTTTGTGCTCGACTTCAATCGTGCCTACAACCCGCCTTGTGCGTTCTCCGAGTTCACCACCTGCCCGTTACCGCCCAAGCAGAACATCATGCCGCTGCGCGTCGAGGCGGGTGAGAAGTACCGCAAGCCCGCCTAAGTCTGAGCCAGACTAGCAGTTTGTTGAAATTCGCAATGCCGAAACCGTGTGAACGCGTTGCGTGCCACTGCCCCCTCGCTTCGCTCTCCCCCTTTGGAAAAGGGGGACTAAGGGGGATTTGCCGTCGGTGTCGGCACGCAATCGTTTCAAATCCCCCTCGATCCCCCTTTTCCAAAGGGGGAAGCGGGACGCCGAGATCGCCTGCCGAACGCATATAGTGAATTTCAACAAACTACTAGGTCAAGCTCGGCCGAGATCGGCTGGCGTATCGATGTCTTTGACGATGCCGCTATCGTCAACCGGTAGTAGCCGCACGTGTTCAGGATGCCGTTCTAGGATGGCACGTGCGCCACGATCACCACTGAGTTGTCGCAATTCCACAAAGTAGTCGCTGCCGAAACCCACCGGGTGCCCGCGCTGCTCCTCAAAGGTAGGCACAATGATCGTCGTCGCGTGAGTAATTTGCGAGGCGACCAGCGACATCGTCGCCGACTGCACGTATGGCATGTCTGCGAGCGCGATCAGCCAGCCGTCGGTCTTAGTGGCAACGTTCGCGCCAACGTTCGTGCCAACAGTAGCGCCGACGCCACAAGCAATCGATGTGGCCATGCCATCGTCGGCGTTCTCATTGACCACCAGCATCGCACCGCTCAGGCGACAAATCTGCTCGGCCAGCGTCATCAGCGCTGTGTCACGTCGAACCACTAGCGTGACCGACGGCAGCGCCGCCCTCATCGCCAACACCGTTGTTTCGAGAATAGTCTTGCCCGTGGGTAGCGTTGCCAACAGCTTGCCGCCACCGAATCGCGTGCTGCGTCCCGCCGCAAGAATAACGCCGGCGATCACGCGAGTTGCTGAGTCGGCCGAACTGGGGGCGGGACCAGGGACGCCGCTGGGGCTGGGACTGTCGCCAAGGCCAACAAAATCTGGTTGCGCGCCGCCACCAACTCCGCGGCGATCGCCACGGCAATCTCGGGGGGCGTACGGCTGCCGATGGCGAGCCCCACCGGCCCGTGCAAACGCGCCGCTTGTGCGGCGCTGATGTCCAGCGTTTGCAGCCGCGCGCGTCGCGCGTCGCTGGTTTTTTTCGATCCGACTGCACCAACATAAAACGCCGGCGTTTTGAGCGCTTCCATCAACGCCATATCGTCCAGCTTCGGATCGTGCGATACCGCGACCACCACCGTGTGAGGATCGGGCCTAAAGGCAATAACGGCCTCGTCCGGCATGCCATCGACCAGTGTGGTGCCATCCACCCGCCACGCCTGTCGGTACTCTTCTCTTGGATCACAGACGCAGACCCAAAAGTCGAGTGTCTTGGCGATTTCCGCCAGATACACGGAAATTTCGGATGCGCCAATAATCAGCAAGCGCCAACGTGGGCCGTGCAAGCTCATGAAGCAGGCGTCCCCGATGCTCGATTTGTCGTGGGGTGTCGCGTCACGGTAGCGCCACACGCCACTGCCGAGGTCGACGTCGCGAAAGAAAACGTCGCCGCGTGCAATGCGGGCGAGAAGAACTTCAACCTCGACCAGCACCGGCTGGGGCTCAATCAGCACCTCAAGTTCACCGCCGCACGGCAACCCGAAGCGCAGCGCATCGTCACTGGTGATGCCGTAGCGCTGGCGAATCGGCTGCCGCCCTCCGGCGAAGAACTCTGCGCGGCGTGCGATCAGGTCATCCTCAATGCACCCGCCCGAAACCGAGCCTACCAGCAACCCGTCGTCGCGAATCACCAACATCGATCCGGGCGGACGTGGACTTGCGCCAAAGGTCTGCGCCACGGTTACGAGTGCCGTCGCATGGCCGCCTTTGAGCCAGTCGCGCAGGTGGTTCAGGACGTCGATATCGAGCGACTGCATTTTGAAAGTCGCCTATTGACGGACGTTTTCAGGCATTTTTGCCTGAAAACGCCCGTCTTTACTTGGGTTTGTCCCGCGCGATTCTTTCATCCTGTACCCAACGCGGCTCGCTGACCACGCAAGCCAAAGTGCTCCCAAACGGCACGTGAGTACTCGTCGAAGTAACGCGATGTCAGATTGTGATGTGAGCCGCCTTCGGCTTTGAAAAAACGCTTACGCGCTGTCGCTGCCGCGTACAAACGTTCTCCCATGTTGAACGGCACAATCGTGTCGGCAGTGCCGTGCGCAATCAGCACCGGCACCTTCACGTCATCAATACGATCAAGATTGTCGAAGCGCTGCGTGACGAGACCGCCCACCGGCAGAAATCCGAATTGCGTCGTCTTCACCATCTCGGGGATGTTGGTGAACGCCGCCTCCAAAATCAGACCCTCGACATCATCGCTCTTGAGTGCCAGATGTGTCGCCATCGCCGCCCCGAGCGAGTGGCCGAACACAAACTTCCTCGCGGTGGGCGCCAGTGTTTGCAGGTACCGCCAAGCCGCCTCCGCGTCTTCGTTGGCGGAATTCTCGGTCGGTGCGCGCGGCGTGGATTTACCGAACCCACGATAGTCGATGGCGAGCACCGAGAAGCCCATCTGGTTCCAGCGAGGGATACGCGTCACGCTGCCGGTTAGATTCCAGCGCGCGCCATGCAAGTACAACAGCACCGGCGCAGGTTGGCCGGGTGCGACATCGGCAACTGGCGCCCACCAAGCGTGAATCAGTTCGTTCGCTGCCCCAGAAGTTACCGGCAGCATTTTCTCGACGAACGTCGGCGGCAACTCGCGTGCGCCCCGCCAAGTGGCTTCGGTCGGCCGGAAAATCCAGTCGCCTTGTTTGGCGTCGATGTAGGCACAGCCACCCGTTGTGGTGAGTAGACCCGCGAGCAGGAACACAAACAGCGTGCGCTTGAACAGTGGAAAGTTCGGCGGAGAGTTCATCGGTAGCAGCGAGAGTGACTCACAAAGTAATGACGCTATTTTGCCGTGATTTGATCGCGTGTCGTCTGAAACGTAATCAGCAGCAGACCAAGCGCCAGCAGCGAGCCCAATGCCGCCGTCCAGCCCAACCACGCCAACCCGCCGCTGGCGATCACCGCCCCGCCGATAAACGCACCAAGCGCCTGACCGATATAGACGCCACTCGCTTGCAGGGTGATGCCGGCATTGGCTGCGGCGCCGCTGATGTGAATGACGCGCGTTTGCTGAATCGGCTGATAAGCAAAACCAAACAGCCCCCAGCAGGCAAGGATGAATAGCACCGACCCGAGCGATGCCGGCATCCAGCTGAAGCCGGTATGCACAAGGGCCAAAACCGCCAGCAACATGACGCACGCCGCTCGTAGCGTCAGCCGTTGCATCAACTCGCCGGCACTGAACACGCCAATGGTGCCAAACAAACCGAACCAGAGCAGCAACGCGGTGGTCGCGTTGCCGGAAATGCCCACGACAAGCTCAAGCCATGAGGTGAGATAGGTGTACATCACAAATACCGATCCCATCTGCAACACGACAATTGAGACGACCAACATCTTGCGCCAATCCAACAGATAGTTGGCCAACACCGTAAAGTTGTTCGGTGGCACGCGAATATCGCGCGGCAAATACGCCGCCACCAGTGCCAGCGCCACCGCGCTAACGGCGGCGGCATACCAAAGTGCAACGTGCCAATCCACCAGGCTGGCGATCAACACACCCAGCGGCAAGCCAATCACATTCGATAGTGCAAAGCCGCCAAACACGCGGCTGATAGCTTTGCCACGTTGTTCGGGCTTGGTGACGAATGCCGCGATGGTGAGTGTGGTCGGCGTCACTACCGCACTCGCCATCGCAAAGACGATGCGCGAGAGCAGCAGGACGGTGTAGTCGGTTGATATCGCACCAAGCACGCTCGACACCGTCATCAACGCGAGGCCGCCGAGCAGCAAGCGCTTTCGATCGACCGCAGCAAACGCAGACCCAGCAGCGGTGCACCGAGCGCATAGGCGATCGACGAGTAGCCCACCAGCGCGCCGGCTTGCGGCAACGTCACCGAGAGTCCCGCCGCGATCTGCGGCAACACACCGGCGATGATCAAACCGCCGGTGCCAACGCCAAAGTTGGCCAGCGCCAAAGCAAAGATGATGAGTTTCATGCGTTCCTAAATGACAACGCCGCAGCGGCCGATCACGGCCGCTGCGGCGCCTACTGTAGATGGAAGCGCTTACGCCTTCAGAGAGGCGACGTCGAGAGGCAACGACCGTAGCCGCTTGCCGGTCAACGCAAAAATCGCGTTGGATACGGCAGGGGCAATCGGCGGCAGACCCGGCTCACCGACGCCGGTTGGCGAATCGCCACCGGGCACCATGTGTACCTCAACCTTCGGCATCTCGGTCATACGCAACACCGGATAGTTGTGGAAATTGGACTCCTGCACCACGCCGTCCTTTAACGTCAGCTTACCGTACAGCGCAGCGCTCAAACCATAGACAATCGCGCTCTCCACCTGCGCGGTCACGGTGAGTGGATTGACCACCAGCCCGCAATCGATCGCGGACACCACACGGTGCAACTTGAGTTCGCCCTTTTCCATCGAGATCTCGACGACGTGCGCCACCACCGAGCCGAATGATTCATGCACAGCAATACCGCGTGCGCGACCCTTCGGCAGCGCGCCGCCCCAACCGGCCTTCTCGGCGGCGAGGTTGAGCGTCTTGACCACACGCGGATGCTTGGCCAGATAACTGCGGCGGAACGCGACCGGGTCTTGCCCGGCCAGCTTGGCCATGTCATCCATCATGGTTTCCATGGCGAAGGCGGTGTGGGAGTGCCCAACCGAACGCCACCAGAGGCCCGGCACACCGGTCTTGCTGGTATGCAATGTGGCGTGCATGTTCGGAATATCGTAGGGGGTATCGGCGGTGCCCTCAACGCTGGTGGCGTCAACGCCGTCCTTGACGAAAAACGGTTCAAACGGCGTACCGGTGATAATCGAGCCACCGACGATGGTGTGGTTCCAAGCGACCATCTTGTTGGCCGCGTCGAGTCCGGCTTCAATGCGATGCGCATACATCGGCCGGTAGTAACCGCCCCTCATGTCGTCTTCGCGGGTCCACACCGTCTTCACCGGTACACCGGCTTTCTTGGCAATCTCGACGGCTTCGATGATGTAGTCTGACGCCGGATTGGCGCGACGACCGAAGCCGCCACCAGCGATCAGCGTGTTGAGCTTGACGTTTTCAAACGCAACACCTGCGGTCTTGGCCGCCGCCCCGGCGTCAACCGTTTGAAACTGTGAGCCCACCCACAACTCACACTTGTCGCCCGTGATCGAGACGGTGCAGTTCATCGGCTCCATTGGCGCGTGAGCGAGAAACGGCATTTCGAATTCGGCGACGAGAGATTTCGCGGCGCCCTTCACCGCGTCTGGATTGCCCTTCTTCGCGACGAGTCCCGGCGTCTTCGCGGTTTCGCGATAGCTCTGCGAGAGCTTGGCGGTATCGGCTTTGCTGGCGTCTTCAAGATCCCATTCGATTTGCAGTGCGTCACGACCGACCTTGGCCGCCCAGAACGACTTCGCCACGACCGCAACACCGTTGGTCAGTTGTACGACGTGGGTCACGCCGGGGATGCCGTGGACTTTCGAGGCGTCAAACTTCTTTACCCGCGCCCCAAAATTCGGCGCGTGCGCAACCAACGCCGTGTGCAGATTCGGGATCTGCTTAGGCGTCATGTCGATACCGAAGCGGGCCGTGCCGTTCACCTTGGTCGGCGCATCTAGCCGCCGCGTTGGCTTGCCGATGATGGTGTGATCTTTGTTCGCTTGCAACGCCACCTTGGCCGGTGGCGGCAGTTTAGCGGCGTCGTCAGCCAATTCACCATAGCTTGCGCGTTGACCTTTCGGCCCCATCACGGCGCCGTTGGTTGCACGACAGGCAGCGGGCTCTACTTTCCAGCGATTGGCTGCCGCTGTGACGAGCATGGTGCGCGCCATCGCCCCAACGGTGCGTAGTTGCTCCCATGAATTGATCACCGAAGACGAGCCACCTGTCATCTGCATGCCAAACGCGGTGTGGGCATAGACCGGTGCTGCGGGTGCCAACTCGGAGCGCACTTTGGTCCAATCACACTCGAGTTCTTCCGCGACGAGCATCGGCAGTGACGTCATCACGCCTTGGCCGAACTCGAGATGCTTGACCTGCACCGTAACCGAACCATCACGCCCGATGCGCAGGAAGGCGTTGGGCTGGTTAAGGTTGGGGCCTTGTGGGGTTTGGCTTAAAGCCATCTTGTTGCCAAGCGATAAATTGAAACCAATCACCAGTCCGCCCGAGGTGGCAGCAGTGGCTTTCAAGAATTCACGACGGCTTGGCTTGGCGGATTTGCGTGGGGAAAATAGTTTGTCCATGTCGATCCCCTATGCCTTCGCGTTGGCTGGTGTGGCTTTCGACGCCGCGGGCTTGCTAGCCGGCTTGGTGCCAAGGTCGGCAGCCGCTTTGCCGCCTGCAGCGACCTTGATCGCGGCGCGAACGCGGTTGTAGGTTCCGCAACGACAGATATTGCCGCTCATGGCGTCGTCGATCTGGGCGTCGGTTGGCGCTTTGTTCTTCGACAGCAATGCCGTCGCCGCCATGATCTGGCCCGACTGACAATAGCCACACTGCACCACGTCTTCAGCCAGCCAAGCCTCTTGCACCTTCTTGCCGACCGGCGATTTGCCGATGACTTCGATCGTGGTGATTTTTTTGCCTGCGACGGCGGACAACGGTGTTGAACACGAACGCATCGGCTCGCCGTTGACGTGTACCGTGCACGCGCCGCATAGCGCCATGCCGCAACCATACTTGGTGCCGGTGAGTTGAAGGTTATCGCGCAAGAACCAAAGTAGCGGCGTGGAAGGATCGACGTTGGTCGAGATCCGCTCGCCGTTGACGGTAAACAAAACCATGATTTGCTCCGAAGCAAAATTGGCCGAGGCAGGATGGCGCTGCGGCGGGTGAAGCCTTGCTTGATTCTAGCGTACTGACTGAGCGGTGAGATGACGGCGCCAGAGCGAACACCTTGGGTATGCCACAAATGCAAACTGCCCGATTGGCGGGCAGTTTGGGGCACAAATGCTTGGAACGGCAGGCGGGCCGTAGGGTTTAGGGACTTAGTCTATTTCCAAACCATTAATCATTTATTAACGGAGTAGCCCGCCATGGAGCGTAGCGCAATGCGGGACGGTGCTTGTGTGGTGACCGACCTGCAATACGCTGCGCTTCTTGCAGGCTACTGGTGTT
>JAYVUH010000135.1:0-2203 GCA_043788115.1 Burkholderiales bacterium | reverse complement strand
CTGTGCCGGGCGTGGTGAAAGCCACCGTCAATCTCGCGACCGAACGTGCGGCAGTGCAGATTGCGACAGGGGCCGTATCCGAGAGTTCGCTCATAACCGCGATCAACCGAGCGGGCTTCATCGCTTCAAGTATTGGTGAATCGCAACAAACTGACCAGCCTTTTACCAATCCCGCAGTACCCGTCATCATCGCTGCGCTATTGAGTTTGCCTTTGATCGTGCCGATGTTGGCAGAACCGTTTGGCGTGCACTGGATGCTGCGCGGGTGGGTGCAGTTTCTGTTGGCAACACCAGTTCAGTTCGTTCTCGGTGCGCGCTTTTATCGCGCCGGGTGGCAAGCAATGCGGGCGAAAACCGGCAATATGGATTTGCTGGTGGCACTCGGCACCAGCGCCGCGTATGGCTTAAGCGTGTACCAATGGCTCAATGCCCCTGCGGGTGCGATGCCGCATCTGTATTTCGAAGCCAGTGCCGTGGTGATCACGCTGGTGCTGCTGGGTAAATGGCTGGAAACGCGCGCCAAACGCCAGACGACCGATGCGATTCGAGCGCTCAACGCCTTGAAGCCGGAGCATGCAACGGTACGCAAAGATGGTGTAGATCGGGATGTGGCGGCGTCCGCGGTGATGGTGAACGACATCGTGGTGGTCAAGCCCGGAGAGCGCATTGCGGTAGATGGCGAGGTGATCGAAGGCGAGAGCTTTGTGGATGAATCGCTCATCACCGGCGAGAGTTTGCCGGTCGCCAAACACGTCGGTGAGCGCGTCACCGGTGGCGCAGTGAACGGCGAAGGTCTGCTGCTGGTGAGAACGTTGGCGACTGGTGCCGAGAGCACGTTGTCGAGGATCGTGCGATTGGTCGAATCCGCACAGGCCGAAAAAGCACCCATTCAGCGGCTGGTGGATCGCGTGAGTGCTGTGTTCGTACCGGTGGTGCTGGTATTTGCATTATTGACGTTGCTGGCCTGGGGCGGATTAACCGGCAATTGGCAGTCAGGCGTACTCAATGCAGTTGCGGTACTGGTGATCGCCTGCCCCTGCGCGTTGGGATTGGCAACACCAACAGCGATCATGGTCGGCACTGGTGCGGCGGCGCGGCACGGGATTTTGATTAAAGATGCGGTTGCACTGGAAATTGCGCACCGGATTAACGTGGTTGCTTTCGACAAGACCGGCACCCTGACCGTGGGGTGCCCCACGCTGACCGATGTGGTTGCCGCAAACGGCGACCGCAACCAGCTCCTGCGACTGGCTGCGGCCGTGCAAAGAGGCAGCGAACATCCGCTGGCCCGCGCAGTGGCCGACGCGGCAATTGCCGAAGCTATCGACGTGCCCGCAACCAGCGACGTCAAGGCTCTCCCGGGTCGGGGCGTGTCGGCGACCATCGATGGCCAGATCTACGCAATCGCGAGCCCACGCCATGCGCTTGAATTGATCCCAACACTACCGCCACTTCTGACCTCTGAAGGCTCACGCCTTCAAGCAGAGGGCCATACGGTATCGTGGCTGATTCATCTCGCACCGACGCCGGAGGTGGTTGGCTTGCTGGCGTTTGGCGACTTGATCAAGCCGACCGCAAGGGCGGCGATAGACCGGCTGCACGCGCTTGGCGTGCGCTGCGTGATGCTCAGTGGCGACAACGCGGGTAGTGCCAACGCCGTTGCGAAACAGTTGGGGATCGATGAGGTCCGGGCGGAAGTGTTGCCAGGGGACAAGGCGAAGATTGTTGACGAATTGCGAAAAGCCCGTACCCTCTTAAGTGGAGGCAGGAATGCTCATATACCAAACATCGTCGCGATGGTCGGCGACGGCATCAACGACGCCCCTGCACTCGCGGCGGCAGACGTCGGCATCGCAATGTCCAGCGGCACCGACGTTGCCATGCACGCGGCCGGCATCACTCTCATGCGCGGTGATCCCGCGCTGGTGGCCGACGCCATCGAGATTTCGCGCCGCACCTACGCCAAGATTCGCCAAAACCTGTTCTGGGCATTTGTATACAACGTCGTCGGCATTCCCGCCGCCGCGCTGGGCCTGCTCAATCCGGTGATCGCAGGTGCTGCAATGGCCTTGAGTAGCGTGAGCGTGGTGTCCAACGCATTGCTGCTGACGCGTTGGCGTCCGGCAGGTATTGCTGCGAAAGGTAAATCGTCCGTGCTACTCTCCCCGCATGGCGAGGCGTCCTCGCGCGGCGCGGAGGAGAG
>JAYVUH010000134.1:0-8984 GCA_043788115.1 Burkholderiales bacterium | reverse complement strand
CGTGTTCTTCATCCTCATCAACCATCAGGGTTTACTGCCCGCATATGTTTCCTGACCGCGTTTTATCCGGCATGCGCCCGACCGGGCGATTGCATCTTGGCCACTACCACGGGGCACTGAAAAACTGGGCGAGGCTACAGAACGAGTTCCCCTGCTTTTTCTTCGTCGCCGATTGGCACGCCCTGACCACCCACTACGAGACGCCTGGTGTCATCGAGCAATATACGTATGACACCGTGATCGACTGGATTGCCGCAGGTGTGGACCCCTCGCAGGCGACCATGTTTGTGCAGTCAAAGGTGCCGCAGCACGCGGAACTGACCTTGCTGATGTCGTTCTTCACGCCAATGTCGTGGCTGGAAAGAGTGCCGAGCTACAAAGATCAAGTCGAAAAGCAGGGGCAGTTTGGTCGCGATCTCACCACCTACGGGTTCCTCGGCTATCCGCTAATGCAGGCTGCGGATATCCTGATCTACCGTGCCAACCGCGTGCCGGTGGGTGAGGATCAGGTGTCGCACATTGAGTTAACGCGTGAAGTTGCGCGGCGCTTCAATCATCTATTCGGTCGTGAAAAAGGCTTCGAAGAGAAGGCGGAATCGGCGATCAAAAAGCTGGGGTCGAAAAAGGCCAAGCTATACAACACGCTGCGGACCGAGTATCAACAGGAAGGCAACCAGAAGGCGCTCGACGAGGCGCGCGAGTTACTGGCGGATGTGCAAAACCTGTCGATGGGGGATCGTGAACGCCTGTTTGGGTTCCTCGAGGGTGGAGGCAAGGTCATTTTGCCTGAACCAGAAGCGCTGTTGACGCCGGTATCACGCATGGTTGGGCTTGATGGCGAGAAGATGTCCAAGAGTTATGGGAATACCATCGACCTGCGCGACGACGTGAAGGCGGTGACCGAAAAAGTGCGGAAGATGCCGACCGATCCGGCGCGGGTGCGTCGCACGGATCCCGGTGACCCGGAGAAGTGTCCGGTGTGGGAGCTGCATCAGGTGTACTCCAACGACGACACGAGGCGTTGGGTCGTCGCAGGATGCAAGACTGCTGGTATCGGCTGTCTGGATTGCAAGCAACCAGTGATAGACGCGATTTGTGCAGAACTCAAGCCGATGCGTGAGCGGGCTGCACCATTCGAGGACGACCCGACGCTAGTCAAGAACATCATTGCGGATGGCTGCGAGAAGGCCCGCGTGATTGCCGAAGAGACGATGCGCGAAGTGCGCGACGCCATGGGACTGGACTACTGATGACGATGGCATTTCGATCTGCCATGATGGGATTGCTGGCCGCGCTGTTGTACTCAGGTATTGGCGTATGCCTGGCAGCACCGGCGGCGCTGCCGATGGGCAAGTCAAGTTTTATGTTTGCCGACACGCGGGGTGAACCGAGTAGACCGGTGAAGGTATGGATGTTTGTTCCCGACGGCTGCACGAGTGATTGCCCTCTACAGTTCGTCATGCACGGTGTCAAACGTAATGGCGAGGACTACCTCGACAACACGGTTGAGCTGGCGAAGACCGCCCGGTTTGTGGTCATCGCACCGGAATTTTCCCGGGCAGTTTTTCCAAAAGACGAGGACTACAGTCTGGGGCGATCCTTGTCCGAGGCGGATCCAGAAAAGTGGGCCTTCGCTGTTCCTGAGCATTTGTTTGATGAGCTGCGCGCCAGATTCGGATTTTCCGCGACCAGCTACCGTTTGTTTGGCCACTCGGCAGGGGGGCAGTTCGTGCATCGACTGCATCTGTTCTATCCGAACCATCGCGCACAGCCGATCATCGCTGCAAATCCTGGCTGGTATACGCAATTTGAGTGGGGAGGCGCCGCCAAAGGCTATCGGTTTCCGTACAACACGGCGGGCTCGAAAGTTGATGCAGTACGTGCGTGCACCGCCTTATCGCGAGATTTCACCCTGATGTTGGGAGACGCCGATGTCGACGCCAGCGATCCGAGTCTGAACAAGAGTGCCGGTGCCAATGCGCAGGGGCGCGATCGTTTGACACGGGGAAATGCTTTCTTCGACAACGCCCAAGCCGCTGCACTTGCGCTGAAATGCGAATTCAAGTGGCGCAAGGTGGTCATTCTAGGCGTCGCGCACGATGGTGCCAAGATGGCTGCCGCTGCGGTGCGACATACGCAAGGAGGTCGACAATGACAGTCGAACTGGTTGTTAATAACAGCAAGGCTGGCGGGCAGCCAACGCTTGGCATGGAAATGCCATTTGCGAAAATTCGCGGCGAGTTGATGACCCAATTGCCGTCTGACCTTTTTATCCCGCCCGACGCGCTATCGGTGGTGTTGGAGCAGTTCGAAGGGCCGCTGGACTTGCTGCTGTATCTCATCCGCAAGCACTCGTTGGATATCTTGGATATCCCGATGGCCGATTTGACGCGGCAGTATATGGTCTATGTTGAGGCGATGCGTGACGGCCAACTTGAATTAGCCGCCGAGTATTTGTTGATGGCGGCGTTGTTGATCGAGATCAAATCGCGCATGCTGTTGCCACGTCCACCGCGTGAGCAAGATGCAGAAGCTGAAGACCCACGGGCTGAGTTGGTGAGGCGCTTACTTGAGTACGAACAAATGAAAGCTGCTTCGTTGGCCATCGAAGCGCTACCGCGCAGCGGGCGTGACTTCTCATTGGTCGACGTGCTGGTCGAGCAAAGTCTGGTCAAGCGGGTGCCGACCGTATTGCCCGCCGATCTCACTGATGCGTGGAGAGTGATCCTGGCGCGCGCGAAGGCGACCCAGCGGCACCGTATTTCCCGCGAGGAGTTATCGGTGCGTTCACACATGAGCAGAATCCTGCGCCGACTAGGCAGCGAAGGCGGCGCACAGGACTTCGTGCGCTTCGACGAATTATTTCAACCCGAAGATGGCGTTTCAGTCGTCGTCGTGAGTTTTCTTGCCGTGCTCGAACTGGCACGCGAGTCGCTCATTGAGATTTCCCAAAGTGCGCCGATGGAACTAATTTACGTGAAACTGCGACGCGCTGAAATGCCGGCGCTTGAGCCGTCCTGAACAACGATGCAACTGTAGCAAGCGAAAGATTATGGAAGTTAGCCCAATGAATCAACAAGAACACGCACAATCCGAATCACCTGAACCCAACGCTGACATCGCCGCGCAAGTGCCGACGGACGCGGACGTTGACATCGTTACGCCGCCTGCCGAGGCAGTGCGCGAATTCGCCGCCGAGTTTGCGGATGCCACCGACGGCACATTGACCGAAGCGATTGACACGGATGAGGCCAAACGCGCGCTTGAGGCGGCGTTGCTGGCCGCGTCCGAACCGATGGGCTTGAATGAGCTCAAGCGATTGTTCGAAGGGCAGTTGAGCGCTGAGGTGATTCGCAATTTGCTCGACGAACTCCGCCTTGAGTGGGTTGACCGCAGCGTGGAACTGGCGATGGTCGCAAGCGGCTATCGGTTTCGCGTAAAGCCCCTGTATCAAAAATACCTAGAGCGACTCTCGAGCGATAAGCCGCTCAAGTATTCGCGCGCCGTCATGGAAACGCTCGCCATCATTGCCTATCGTCAGCCGGTGACGCGCGGCGATATTGAAGATATCCGTGGCGTTGCCGTGAGCCCGCATATCCTCAAGACGCTGGAAGACCGGGGATGGATCGATGAAATCGGCAATCGAGAGACGGTCGGTCGCCCTGCGTTGTTTGCCACAACCAGACATTTTTTGGATGACTTGAACCTCCGCTCGCTCGACGAGTTGCCGCCGCTACACGAATTGCAGGCGACCCTAGATATGACGCAGGCAGGCGCAGCACTTTCTGCTGCGGAAAATTCCTCGACGGCGCTGACGTTGCCCGGGATTGAAACTGCCGCGCAGGCCGACGCTAGTGCGCTGTCGCTGAAGTTCGATCCCGAGACCGCGGGCGTCGCCGAAACTGCATTGGATGCGGGGGCAGTCGCCGCTACTGATCAGGATCAGGGCCAGGAGCGCAGGTCATGACCAAACGCGTCGTCGTTCGAGTCGCCGCGCGCGGATATGTTGATGGCCGCTACATCGGTGAGGAAAAAGAGGTCATTGAAGCCATCGATCCTTCGGGGCGCGGCAAGCGCAAACGCGGCAAGGCCGGGACGAAGGCGGGGAGTGCTGCTGATAATCGCGGCAATCGCATTGGTGGCAAGGGCGCTAAAGGTGCAGCAGGTACCGGCGGCGCTCGGCGAGGACCAGCGGCTGATGGTCGTGGGAATCGAACGGCGCGAACTGCGCCCGCTGCCGCGCGTGGTCCACGCAGTGGACGGGGTTCACCGCGCCCCGAGGGGGGCCGTATTGCTGGTTCGGCTGTGGGCGTTGACGGCAACAGCATAGGTACCGGAGGGCCACCGGCAGCCGGACGCGGTCGCAATGCCCGCGGGCGCGGCAAGCCGCGCGGCGCGCCACTGGGTGATCAGCAACCATTTGGCGGGAATGGCAACGCGCTGCCCGCAGGCGTTGACGGAAATGGCAGATCAGGGCCGGCACGCACGCGCAAAAATCGCAGTGGCAAGAAGACGCCGTTCCGCACTGCGGCGGGGGCGGGCAATTCCGCTAACGCAGGCCTCGGACCACGCGCACTGATTTCGGAAGTCGCTGAAACGCGTCGCTGGGCAGACGAATCGAAGTCGGGCCAATTTGCCGAGGCGTTGTCTAAAGAATCGAACATCAAACGCGAGCGCCTCCATAAGGTGCTTGCGCAGTCGGGTCACGGATCGCGTCGCGACATGGAGATCATGATTTCGTCGGGTCGTGTAATGGTTAACGGCATCGTGGCGACGACTGGCACCAGCGTTTCGCCTGCGGATGCGGTGCTCATCGATCACCGGCTGGTGAAGCTCAAATTCAGTGAGGAATTGCCACGCGTTCTGCTATATCACAAGCCCGAAGGGGAGATTGTGACGACCAATGATCCCGGCAATCGAATTACGGTGTTTGACAATTTGCCGCGCGTTGAAAATGGAAAGTGGATGTCGGTTGGCCGACTCGATATTAATACGTCGGGCTTGTTGATTTTTACGACTAATGGAGAACTTGCCAACCGCCTCATGCACCCGCGCTATGAGGTGGAGCGCGAGTACGCAGTTCGAGTATTGGGCGAACTCAATGAGGAACAAACGCAGCGTCTGTTGACGGGAGTCTCGATCGCTGTCGAGCCCGACGATGTTGATGAAGCGGAAGAAGCTCCGGTTGAAGATCGTCCGGCGAAGTTTGACAGCATCGATAAGCGCGGAGGAGAAGGCGTAAATCAGTGGTATCACGTGGTGCTCAAAGAAGGTCGTAACCGCGAAGTGCGGAAAATGTTTGAAGCGGTGGGGCTGACGGTATCTCGGTTGATGCGTGTGCGGTTCGGCAAGATTGGCTTGCCGCCTCGACTGACAAGGGCGCAAATGCTCGAATTGGATGAGTCGCAAGTTCGCGCGGTGTTGCGTTGGGTGGGCATGGAAGTCGAAGGACAAATCGGGCAGTTGCCGACCAACGGCCCATCGCGGCCGGTCCACGTTTCGAGGCGTGAACGGGAACAGGACGCGTCACTCACAGCCGATGTTGGTGCTGGTGGCGCTGAAGTGGGCGTGGCGGGTGATAGCGTTGGAATCGGCCCGGCATCTGCGGGTGTCAAGGGTGAGAAGAGTCGCCGTGGACGTGGGCGCCGAGCGCGTGGCAAACGCGATGGACTGCCCGTGGCTGTGATCGGGACGCCAGAGTCTCCCATACTGGTCGGCGATGCAGCGCTCGAGTCGTTCAGTAATTCGATTGGCGGCACGCCGCCGACGACCGGCGACGCCAGACCGCCGCGCGAAGGTCGTCGGGGTCGCGGTAGAAACATGCGTCGCGGCAGTCGTGAAGGCGGTCCGGCCGATAGTCCACGGGTTGAGAGCCAGAGTGCGGGCGGCCGTTTGCCGCGCGAAGTGTCGCAACCAGTCGATGCAGACAGCATCGGCAACGCGATCCCAAGTGTGATGCCACGCCAGAGCTACGACGATGGCGACGACTCGATTGGCAACCGCATTGTTCCGGCGCAAGCCGAAAGAGTGCATCGTTCTGCGCCGCCGCGCAGTGGCGCGCAGGATAAATCCGGCCCGCGCCGACGTTCAAGCCGCCGCAAAGGCGGCCCACGTGGAGGTGGCGGTCAGGGCAACAGCCTTTAGTGCGAGAAAATTCGGGCAGCGAAATATCGCAGCCGGTGACTAGCGTGATTACTGCGCTGCAATCAGCGTTTCGCGATCAACGATAAACACAACATCGTCGCCGACGCTGGTCTCCGCCCAAGTCATGGCTAGGTTCGGAAATGCGCGTTCAACGCCTTCGCGATTAAAGCCAACCTCAACGACTAGCAGGCCATTCGCATACAGATGCTTGGTTGCGTTCGCCATCAGTGCGCGAACGTGATCCAGACCATCGTCGCCGGACGCTAGCGCCATTTCAGGCTCGCGTCGGTATTCTTCGGGCAGGCGTGCCATAGATTCGGACGACACGTACGGCGGGTTACTAATAATCAGATCATAGTGCTTTGCGCCAAGCGACTCATACATATCTGAGGCCACCAGATTGATGCGGTCATCCAGTCCGTAGTCCCGTACATTTTTCTTTGCCACTTCCAAAGCGTCGTGCGATGCATCTGCCGCATCAACCGTCGCGTGCGGAAATGACAACGCGGCGAGGATGGCAAGGCAGCCCGAGCCGGTGCACATATCGAGCACGCGGCCAACCCCGCGCGGATCTTCCACCCAGGGCGCGAGGTCCTCGCGCAGCAATTCGGCGATGAACGAGCGCGGCACGATGACGCGCTTATCAACGTAAAACTTATACTCGCCCAGCCACGCCTGATGGGTCAGGTAGGCGGCTGGCATGCGTTCGCGCACCCGTCGTTCAATGATCCCTATTACCGCATCGCGTTCGGCGCTGGTTAGTCGGGCATCCAGAAACGGTTCAAGATGGTCAAGCGGCAAATGCAGCGTGTGCAGCACCAAATACACCGCTTCGTCGTAGGCATTCGCCGATCCGTGTCCGAAGAAGAGTTTTTGTTCGGCAAACTGGCTGACCGCAAATCGCAGCAAGTCGCGTACGGTCGTCAACTCGCGGCGGGCGGCATCATAGATGCCGGTATCCCCGGAGCTGGTATTCCCATCGCTGCCCTGCACGGTGTTACGGGCGGGGTTGGACTCGGACGAACTGCGCTGAGGTTGCTGTGACATGAAGGCTCCGTGGACCGCGGGTTCGGTGATTGCGCGTTAGATCGTGGTTGCCGTTTGGCTGGTGCTCGATGGCACACTGGGCGCAAGCAGGCGGCCATTGCGTTCTGCCATTACCGGGCCGACGCGCGCTTCGATATAGGTCTGCAGATCACGCCGTAAGCCCAACAAGAACAGCATCTCGGTGAGTACGAACAACGGTCCCACGGCGAGGCCGATCACGTCGTCAACGAAAGCCGGTTTGACGCCTTCGTACTTGTGGCCGAGAAACTGGATCGCCCAACCTGCCACAAACAGTATCACCGCGACGGCGAGACCGACCATCCAACCAGTGACGGCAGAAATCAGCGACGCAATGGCGCCACACAACACCAGAAATCCGAACATTAAGAGGCCGAGTTGCCGGTCCAGAAAAACGTAGTACGCTGATGCCGCCAGAATCGCAATCCAGCCCAAATGCACCATGCCGATGGTGATTTGTGCAAGGACCAAGATAACCGAGAACACAATGATCGGCACGCCGACAAAGTGCGTCGCGATGTTGCGGCGGTCGCGGTGGTAGGCGGCATATTGCGTGAGGAGTTGTTCGGCAGTTCGCATGGCACTTGAAGTTTAGCAGGCTTGCATTCGCACTGGCAGACGAGCGGGTTGACAAAGTCTTTATTTGACGGGCATCTTCAGGCCAAAATGTCTGAAGATGCCCGTGTAATAAGGAGTTTCAATTGCGTGTCACCATTGCCACGCCAATTGCCGAGACCAGAAATCCGGCGACCGTCAGCGGCGCCAGCGATTCGCCGAACAGCAGGTAGGCCATCAACGCGGTGACGGACGGTGTCAGGAAAAATAAGCTTGCGACGTTGGACGTGGCACCATGACGGATCATCACATACAAGATTGAGATGGCGCCGAGCGAGAGCACGATCGCGAGCCAGCCCAACGCGAAGCAAAACTGCGGTGTCCAATCGATCACGCGTGACTCAAAGAGTATGGCGAAAACAAACAACACCACGCCGGTTGCGGAAAACTGAATCACACCACCGGTGCGCAAGTCCATCGCGCTGCAATAGCGTTTTTGATACAGCGTCCCCAACGTGATACCGAGCAGCGCGATGACGGCCGCCACGAGCGCGCTGGCGCGGACTTCGCCGGCGGTAAATTTCGATACGATCACCAACAGTACGCCGCAGAACCCGAGCGACATGCCGATCCATTGGACGCCCTTCAAACGTTCGCCGAGGAATAGCCGCGAGAGGCAAGCCGACAATACAGGTTGCAGGCCGGCGATTAGCGCGGTAAACCCGAGCGGCAACTGCATTGAAATGGCATAAAGCACGCCGCACAGATACGTTGCGTGGACCAACAAGCCGGCAACTGCGGCGTGCATGATTGCCGTACGGTCGCTCGGCCATGGCGCGCGAAACCCCCATGCGGCGACTAATAAGATGAAGACAACGATCGCCATACGTAGCGCCATGAAGGTGAACGGCTCTGCATACGGCGCGCCGAGGCGCATGCCGATGAAACCGGTACTCCAGAGGATAACGAACGTCGCCGGGGCGAATGCGATCCAGTCCGGTGCTTGGTGCGATGGAACGCTCACCAGATTTGCAGGGCTTCTCATTTGTGCGATTATCGCATTCGATATGTTCGAGTCTTTCACGCCTTTCGATGTTGAAGTCAACGGTGTACACATTGTTGGCGTACACAGCAACAAACTTGGCGTGTGCCTGCCGCCATTGTTGTTGTTGCACGGCTACCCACAGTCGCACCTGATTTGGCACAAGGTTGCGCATGCG
>JAYVUH010000133.1:0-9568 GCA_043788115.1 Burkholderiales bacterium | reverse complement strand
CGCATCATCGTCACGGCCGGTTCGAGCGCCGCGCTGCTGCTCGTGTTTGACGCGTTACTCAATCGCGGCGATGAAGTGCTGATGACCGATCCGGGCTATCCGTGTAATCGCCACTTCGTGCGCGCCGTGGACGGCGTTCCGGTTCCCATTGCGGTTGATGCATCGACCAATTTCCAGCCAACCGCGGCGGACATCGCCAACCACTGGCGGCCACAGACGGCCGCGGTGCTGATCGGATCACCGGCCAACCCGACCGGCACCGTCATCGACGATGATGTATTGAAGGACATTCATCGAGAGGTGTCCGCACGCGGCGGCATATTGATCGTCGACGAAATTTATCAAGGGTTGACGTACGATGTGGCACCGACCACCGCGTTGGCAACCCTTGAGCACTCGGACAACGTGTTCATCGTCAATAGTTTCTCGAAGTACTTTCACATGACCGGCTGGCGGCTGGGGTGGATGGTGGTGCCGCCCGCTTATGTGCGTGACATCGAAACATTGGCGCAGAACTTGTTTATCTCGCCCTCCACGCCTGCACAGCACGCGGCACTCGCCGCGTTTGCGCCGGATACCATCACCATTCTGGAGGCGCGGCGAGCCGAGCTTCACCAGCGCCGTGATTTCCTCATGCCGGCGCTGGCCTCTATCGGCTTTCAAAGCCCGGTAACGCCGCAGGGCGCGTTCTACGTGTATGCCGACACCTCGGCGATTGCGCGCGACAGCTTCGTACTCTCCAAACGCATCCTTGAGACCGCGCGCGTCGGCATGACCGCCGGTAAAGACTTTGGTGTCAACCAGCCCGGAAAGCACATGCGTATCGCCTATACCCAGCCGATCGCGCGGCTGACGGAAGCCGTCGAACGTATTCACAACATGACGCGGAGTGGAGCATGACCAATATCTTCAGGGCAGTTGCCGCGATCAGTGCAGCGCTATTCTTGTGTGCGTGCGGCGCGCAAGCCACGCCAGAACGTGCGATCACTGAAACCATCACCGTTAAGGCGAATGTCGGTGATGTCTGGAATGCGTGGACTACCAATGACGGCATCAAGTCCTTCTTCGCGCCGGATGCGAACGTCGAAGCCCGTGTCGGTGGGCCGTTCCAGATCTATATGGATCCGTTTGCGCCGCCCGGCATGAAAGGTGCGGACGACATGGTGTTCCTCGCCGTGCAGGATAAGAAAATGATTTCATTCACGTGGAATGCGCCTCCGTCGCTGCCGGAAGCGCGCAAGCAACGCACCGTCGTCATCGTACGTTTTGCCCCGCGCGGTGAATTGCTCACCGACGTCACGCTGAACCACGTGGGCTGGGGCGAGCCGGCGCCCGACAACGAATGGGGCAAGGCCCATGACTATTTTGCAAAGGTATGGCCGAACGTACTGAAGAACCTGAAGAAGCGGTTTGATGACGGACCGGTCGATTGGAAGCCGTGGCTGGAAAGACTGCAGTCCCAGCGAGCCGCCGCGACCAGCGGCGCTCCAGCGCCGGCGGCCGCGCCTAAGAAATAGCGACACCTGCCTCTCATTCCATTTCCAAACCATTAATCATTTATGAACGGAGTAGCCCGTCATGGAGCGGCCTTTAGCCCCGGTATGCTTAAAGCCGGGGGCAATGCGGGACGGTGCTTGTGTGGTGACCGACCTGCGCTGCTCTGAAATACGCTGCGCTTCTTGCAGGCTACTGGTGTTGAATTTGAATCATTAATGCACCAATGAATTAGAAATCGAATAACGTGGGCGATGCCAGAGTATTCAACAGGAGGCAATGTAATGCATTCATTGATTTTCAAGAACGCGAGAATCTTCGATGGATCCAGCGCTGATTGTGCTGAGGGGATGACGGTCGTCGTCGCGGATGGTGTGATTCAGGAAATTTCTTCGAAGGCGGTCAAGGTGCCATCCGGCGCTGAGGTCATCGACGTCGCTGGCAAAACCTTGATGCCGGGAATGATCGACGCGCATGTGCATGCCTTTGCCAGCGACGTGTCGGTACAGAAGATCGAAACGCTCGGCGAAGCGTACCGCACGGCCCACGCAGTCCGCATGCTTCAACATTCGCTGCAGTGTGGTTTCACGACAGTTCGCGACATCGGCGGCGGAAACTACAGCCTGTACCGCGCGATGGCGGACAGGCTTTTCACAGGCCCCCGATTCTTCTACTCTGGCAAGATACTGTCCATGACCGGCGGGCACGGCGACTTTCGCCAGATCGAAGAACGCCCGCGTTATCAGGCAATGTGTTCTTGTGAAGGATCGCTGTTCAATGCGTTTTGCGTTATCGCCGATGGTGTCGATGAATGTTTGAAAGCGGTTCGCGAGGAGCTGCGTCAGGGCGCGCACTGCATCAAGATCATGGGTTCGGGTGGCGTCGCCTCGCCAACCGACCCAGTGTGGATGAACCAGTACCGCGAAGATGAGATTCGTAGCATCGTCGGCGAATGCGTTGAGCGCCGCACCTATGTGTCCGCGCATTGCCACCCCGCTAGCGCGATACGCCGCTGTGTGGACTTCGGCGTGCGAACCATCGAACACGGCACGCTGATCGACGCCGACACCGCAGCCTTCGTTGCAGAACGTGGCGCGTACATTGTTCCCACTGTCATCACCATCGAGCAACTGGCCAAAATGGGCCGACACATGGGCTTTCCGGCGCAGAGCCAGGAGAAGGCCGACTATGCGTGGACGCAGGCGATCAGTGGTCTCGACCTGATGCGCTCCGCAGGCGTGAAAGTGTGCTTCGGTACTGACTTGCTGGGAAGCCTGTATGACCAGCAGTGCCGCGAATTCACGCTGCGCAGCGACGTCTTCACGCCGTTGGAAATTCTCCGGCAGGCGACATCAATGACGGCGGAAATGATGATGATGACCGGCCAGTTGGGCTGCGTGAGTGTAGGCGCACACGCCGACTTGCTCGTGGTTGACGGCGACCCGCTCAAGGACATCTCGCTGCTGGCGGCGAATGGGTCGAAGCTCTCTGCGATCGTTCGGGGTGGTGAAGTCATCAAGAACGAGCTGCCCTGACAGCTTATGGATTGCGGACGGAATCCGGATGACGATACGGCGCCGCGACATTGGACAGGGCGCGACGAGCTTTTTTCAGTCAGCGACATTGAGACCAACGTTGTTTGGAGTCTTTGCGGGCGCGAGCGGCAGCGCGAAGATTGCTGCGTGAAGAGCGATGCCGTTCGCGGAGGTGACCGAGCGTTTTTTTAATTGCGGTGCATGATGGCAATTGCTAGACTAGGATTTCTCAACCTGCGCTAGCCGTTGAGGACGAAATAGGCCTGCCGGAAAACGTGAACGTGTTAATGCTGTACATACTTGCCGTACTATTCGCGAAGTGGTTGATTGCAAGCGTTTTTTTCGCGTTTCCTCCGGAATGGTAGGGAGACAGCGTGGAATGGTAGGGAGACTCTGTGCTCCCTACATTTAGTTAGACGGCAGGAGGCCGCGTGACCATCTGGCTGATGCAACTCGAAGGCAATGTTCGCGATCTCCAATTCCTTGCGGAAGTCTTCGCAACGGGACCGCGAAAAGTACTTCTCGATGGACGGGGGCCTGGGTACCTCTACGAGTCTGATGCGTTTCACTCATGTTCGACTTCTGAAGAAGTCGAGCAAATTGCCGAAGATGAACTCGCCGTTCTCTCGGGCATTCTCAAGCTGGAGCGCGACGCATGCGATGGACTGAAGTACGGGGACGTATACCGATTAAACCCAAATGGTGGTCGAGATATTTTTGTGCGCATTCGCGAGACTCTCGAGCTCCGTGTCGAAGCGGGGGCCGTCACAGCCGTAGTTACCGATGCCGCAGGCAACGTGATAGCCCAACCTGCGCCACCTCCTCCCCGTTCCGCAGTACTCCTGCAACTCGCAGTAGGAGATGCCGCCATAGCAAAAGTCTTACGCCTGCTAGGTACGCAGGACGCAATGACTTGGGTTGGTCTATACCGGATCCACGAAGTTATCGAAGAGGATGTCGGCGGGCAACACAAACTCGAGAAGCAGGGCTGGGGCTCCGCGGACGATCTGAGACGTTTCAAGCACTCAGCCAACTCTGTCCAGGTGGGCGGCGACAAGTCACGGCACGGTAAAGAGCCTCAAGTGCCACCGAAGAACCCAATGACGTTGGCGGAGGCAGAGGCTTATTGCAAGTACATCGTGCAGGCGTGGCTTGCGAGTAAGGGCGCGTGATGCCGTCTAACCCTTCGTTCGTGTGGGACGGCTGCGCCGCCCCACAACGTCGACGTTAGGCGATGCGACCGCGTAGATCGCTCAGACATGCCGGAAGTGGCGTCGTCAGTACGAAGTCAGCTAGTGATAGTGAGACGCTGGGTGCTCGGAGTCCTCCAGCACGAGCGGCGGAGCGAGGAGCAGGGGCCCCGTTAGGGGATGCGACCGCGTAGATCGCTCAGGCATGCCGGAAGTGGTGTCGTCAGTACGAAGTCAGCTAGTGATAGTGAGACGCCGGATGCTCGGAGTCCTCCGGCACGAGCGGCGGAGCGAGGAGCAGGGGCCCCTTTAGGGGATGCGACCGCGTAGATCGCTCAGAAATGCCGGACATGACGCGCAGGCAACGAAGTCAGCTAGTGATAGTGCGACGCTGGGTGCTCGGAGTCCTCCGGCACGAGCGGCGGAGCGAGGAGCAGGGGCCCCTTTAGGGGATGCGACCGCGTAGATCGCTCAGACATGCCGGAAGTGGCGTCGTCAGTACGAAGTCAGCTAGTGATAGTGAGACGCCGGATGCTCGGAGTCCTCCGGCATCTCCGCGTGCATTGCCTCACCCTCGTGATCAAAGAACAACGGCGCGCCGCAGTCTTCGCAGTATTCGGGCGGCAGAATGCCGGGGAGCCGGGTGACGTCGGCGACCTTGTGCTCTTTCAATATCAATTCGATTTGTTCGCGCGGGCCCGGGTTGGCGTCGTCGTCTTCGGCACCGTAGAGCGGCCAGACCATGCCGTGCAAGACGTCGTTGTGGCCTTTGCGGGTAATGCTGACGCGGTATTCGTCGACAGCAGCTTCCCCTACACCGGCGACCACCGCGCTGAGTTGTCCGGGTGTCGTTTTGAGCGCCGTCTCAACGATGGCGACGGCAGAGCTCAGCATGTAAGGGCGCACCCGCAGGTCAGACTCTCGGCAATTATGGAAGAACGCGTCGGGCAGCCCCGATTCAAACGCACATCCCGGTACTAATTTGGCGAGGCTCGGACGGCACTGCTCAATCCAGCGTGTCAGGCATTCGGTGCGGCTGATGTGCGTGTCGAGTTCCTGCCATTGAAACGTTGGCGCGCCGCGCGTGTTCACGGCAACGCCGATCAGAAAGCGCACGTCTGCCGGCAACTCAGCGGTGTCGCCGAGCTTGGCGAAGTCGAGTTTCGGCGTCTCGTTGTTGATCGCGGCATCGGCGAGTTTCTTGGTGAGCTTGCGCGTGTCCGAAAACCCGCGCGGCAACTGGTCGATGGAATACAAGAAATTGGGCAGGCACAGCGCGACATCGGGGCCGAGGATGTGTCCGTGCAGATGCGCACGAATCGGCTTCATCACCTTTTCGTCCACAGGTCCGGCAGGGATACGGTACTTCGACCACGCGATCAGCGGGATCGAAATGAGTTGTGCCTGTTGCTGCTTGCCATCGACATCGAACACGCAAGACTCGGCTGCGGCCTCGCATGATGCGGCGAGAATTTCATGCGCCGGACTATTCATTTGGTGGGTTTGGTCGAGTGCTGCTTCCAGCGCGGTGTCGTTACCGCGATCCATGAGCGCGGTCGCCAAAGTTTCGATGTGCGCTTGCCAGTATTGGTCTTCAGTGCGGCTGCCCGCGGTAGCGGCGCCGGTACACATGGTGATCAGGCGCTCGGCATCTTTTGAAAGACGAAGGGGAGACTTGCTGCGGACGCGTTTCATCGGCGGGAACGGCGGGCGCATTTGAAGCCCGTCGTGAGTAGTGCATGGACGATGATTATAGCGGCGACACGCGCGCCGCCGCTTCGTGGCATTGCAGCAGACACTAGGCCGGTGTGCCGATCACGCTTTTCAGGCGTGGGGTCCGCATGGCGCTGCGGCGCAGCCAAGCTTCGTGCTGATTGCGTAGCGCATCGGTAATGCCAGCAAACGTAGCGCTGAGGAAATTGGATAGCGCTTCTCTGCGTAGTTCACGCGCGGATTCGGTGAGACTTGGGCGATTCGTTTTGCTTTGGTTCATGTTGGCCTCCATGGCCTGAGTGAGTTTGACGCTTGCTGACAACCAGCTCAAACAGTGTAATTACTATCTAAATTTATAACAATCATGACAAATGTCATAATATTGTGGAAATTCATTCACAAGCGGAGCGGCTGATGGATACACCGGGAGAGATGAAAGCGTTTGTTCGGGCGGTGGAATTGGGCGGTTTTTCCGCAGCAGCGCGCGATCTAGATCTGACACCTTCAGCATTGTCGAAACTCACCACGCGCCTCGAGGATCGGTTGGGCGTGCGGCTGATGAATCGCACCACACGCAAGCTCGCGCTGACGGCAGAAGGTGAGGCTTATTTCGCCAGTGCCAAACGAATCCTCGCTGAGATTGCCGACGCGGAAGCCGAGGTGACGCGCTTTGCTGCGCATCCGAAGGGGCTGTTACGCGTCAATGTCGGCGCCGCATTTGGATTGCACCGGTTGGCACCGGCGATGCCGGCGTTTCTGGAGCGCTATCCGGATATCGAGCTCGATATCACCGTCACCGACCGGCTGGTCGATCTGGTTGAAGAGGGAGCGGACGTCGCGATCCGCAATGGGGTGTTGCGCGATTCCTCGCTGGTGGCAAAGAAAATTTGCGATCTGCATCGTGTCATCTGCGCGTCCCCGACGTATTTGAAGCGTCGCGGTGTACCAAAAACACCGCAAGCGTTACTTGAGCACAACTGCATGTCGATTTCCGGTGCGCCGCAACTGCGCCGCTGGCCGTTTGATACGCCGCAGGGCACCGAGTACGTTGAAGTTGGCGGAAACATTTCAGCCAACAACGCTGAGACACTTCTCCAACTGGCGACCAACGGTGTCGGCATCATCCGCTTGACTGACGTGATTGTCGGAGAGGCAATTCGCGCTGGTGCGCTTGTGCCTGTCCTGACTGACGTACACCACGTTGAGCCCGTGCCGCTGTCGGCCGTCTATCCACACGGCAAACACAAAAGCCCGCGCGTTGCGGCATTCGTCAGCTTTTTGGTCGAGCAGTTCGCTGATGCGCCGTGGCGGTATCGGGCCAAGAACTAAGTGGTGTTGATTTAGGCCGCGACGTAGGTCGCGACAGCAGGGACGTTGTCGCGGGGATATAGTTCGAATGAATCCACGCTAAGAAGGGAAAACTCAGTGGCAATTTTTAAGAAACTGTTGATCGGTCTGGTGGGGTTGGTCGTTGTGTTCGTATTGGTCGGCTTCCTGCTGCCGCGCCAATTCAAGGTTGAGCGTGAGATCACCATTACAGCGGGCACGATCCCGATTTACCAAATGATTTCTGCGCCAACCAATTGGCCGAAATGGGCGGTCTGGAACAAGCGGGATCCGAATATGGCCTTGACCTTCTCCGGTACGAGTGGTGGCGCGGGAGCCAAGTGGGCATGGCAGTCAAAAACCGAAGGCAACGGGATGATGGAATTCACCGAAGCCGATGCGCCACGCCGCATTGTCTATAAGCTGAGTTTTCCGGACATGAATATGGCTTCGACCGGCGAACTGAAACTTACCGCGATCAATGATTCACTGACGAAGGTCAGCTGGAGCAATGAAGGTGACTTTGGCAACAATCCAGTGTTTCGCTATTTTGGCTTGGTGATGGATAAGATGGTTGGGCCGGACTTTGACGCCGGCCTGGCGTCGCTCAAAACGCTGATCGAAAAGCAAGTCGCCGATGAGGCCGCCGCCAAGGCTGCGGAAGTCGCCGCTGCCGCCGCGGCAATACCTGTCGCAACGGTGACCACGGTGGAACCCACCAAGGTTGAAGTGCCCAAGGTGCCGCCCAAAGTGGCGCCGTCACCGAAAAAATCCTGAACGTTTACCGATTAATCGGACTCATGAAAACACTTTTCTCTTGTCTCTTTTGCATGGCGCTGATCGGCTGCGCCGCGACAAATGGGAGCCAATTCGTCCCCTATAACACCTCTTCTGATGGTGATGAGAAACGCCTAATGCTCAACGGCTATGACCCGGTCGCGTACCACACAACCCAGGAACTCACACGTGGCAAACCGTCGATCAGCACGCAGTTTGACGGGGTTGTGTATCGGTTCGGCAGCGAGGCCAACAAGGCCGAGTTTGCGAAGTCGCCCACTCGCTATGTGCCGCAGTTTGGTGGGTTTTGCGCGAACGGAATTGTCTACGGTATCCCGTGGGGTGGCGATGGCGACCAATGGAAAGTCATCGATGGTAGGCTCACCATCTTTGGTGGATCAGCGTCGCGAAATTATTTCCTGATGTACCGTGAACCCAACCTGAAGCTTGCACAGCAGTACTGGCGGGACGAAGTCAGCGGGAGTAATCCAATCTGGCAACGCTACAAGCGGCTGGTGTTGCGCGTCCCGCACTATAAAACCGGGGCACAACTGGAAGCCGAATGGCAGCAAAGCCGCCAACAGCCGCTACAGCCCGCAAGCGCGCAGTAGTGCGCCGGGAAGTCGCCAAGCCTGCCCGCTCACGGGAGAGGGAGAGGGAAAGGGCGAAGGCGAAGATACAAATTGCGCCCGCCGCGACGCTTGCCAGTGCGGCCGACGTCGTGCTCGCGCTGATGAAACTCGGCAGCAGACAGTCGGCCTCGTTAGCCACCCGGTTCTTCAAAACCGGTGATGGTGAATACGCTCGGGGCGATAAGTTTCTTGGCATCAAGATGCCCGTCCTTCGCCAGTTTGCGAGAGATCTCGGTGACGCCGGAATCGACGTTGCGTTGCCGTTGCTTAAATCCGGATGGCATGAGGCGCGTGCACTGGCGCTGGTGTTGCTGGTGCGGGCCTATGAAAAAGGTGACCCGCGCTTGCGTGAACGCATCTACCGGCAGTACCTTCGACACGCGCGATTTATCAACAACTGGGATTTGGTTGACTCTTCGGCGCCGCACATCGTCGGTGCGTGGTTGGCAGACAAGCCACGCGAGCGACGCAGTGTGCTGACGCGCTTGGCGACGTCCGCGTCCTTGTGGGAGCGGCGTATCGCCATATTGGCGACCTACTACAACATTCGTCAGGGGGACGCATCCGAAACGCTGCGATTGGCGCGCCTCCTGTTGAACGACAAGGAAGATTTAATCCACAAGGCGGTTGGCTGGATGCTGCGGGAGGTCGGGCAGCGCGTTGGTCAGGACATCGAAGAGGCCTATCTGAAGCAGGTATACCGCGAAATGCCGCGCACCATGCTGCGTTACGCCATCGAACGGTTTTCTGAGCCGATGCGAAAACGCTATTTACTTGGGTTGGCCTAGCAGTTTGTTGAAATTCATAATGCTAATTTCGGGGGACCTCATTGCGTGCCACTGCCCCCTCGCTTCGCTCTCCCCCTTTGTAAAAGGGGGACGAAGGGGGATTTTCGGTCGTT
>JAYVUH010000132.1:0-4383 GCA_043788115.1 Burkholderiales bacterium | reverse complement strand
CGCGGCGGCACTTGCTCGCTGCTGGAGAATCTCGACGGCTGGCAGCGTTTTGCCTTCAAGGAATTCCAGAAACGCGCCGCCCCCCGTGGAAATGTAGCTGATCTTGTCAGTGATGCCGTACTTGGCGATTGCCGCCAGCGTATCGCCGCCGCCAGCAATGGAAAACGCCGCTGAGTCGGCGATTGCCTCGGCCAGCACTTTGGTGCCATGCCCGAACTGATCAAACTCGAACACGCCGACCGGTCCGTTCCAAACAATAGTACCCGCATGTTTCATGATCGCGGCAAGTATCGCCGAGGTATCGGGGCCGATATCGAAAATCATATCGTCGGTGGCCACATCAGCGGCGGCCTTGATCACCGCCGGCTCTGCGACAGAAAACGCTTTGCCGCAGACCACGTCGGTAGGAATCGGTACCGAAGCCCCGCGGCCGGCCATCATGTCGATGATCGCTTTCGCATCGCCAACCAAGTCCGGTTCCGCCAATGATTTGCCAATCGGGAAACCCTGCGCGAGCAAAAACGTGTTGGCAATACCGCCCCCAACCACCAGTTGATCAACCTTCTGCGCGAGAGTTTTCAGGATCGTCAGCTTGGTTGAGACTTTCGAGCCTGCGACAATCGCCACCATCGGTCGCTTCGGATTGGCGAGCGCGCGGCCGAGCGCATCGAGTTCAGCTGCCAGCAGCGGGCCGGCACAGGCGAGCTTGGCGTATTTTGCAATCCCGTGGGTGGTCGCTTCCGCGCGATGCGCGGTGCCAAAGGCATCGTTCACATACACGTCGCAAAGTGCCGCCAGCTTGATGGCGAGTTCATCGCTGTTCTTCTTCTCGCCCTTGTTGACGCGACAATTTTCAAGCAACACCACCTGCCCGGCATCGACCGCAACGCCGTCAACCCAATTGGCTTTCAGTGGAACCTCGTGCCCGAGCAATTCGCCCATGCGCCTCGCAATCGGCGCCAGCGAATCTTCGGGCTTCATTTCGCCTTCGGTGGGTCGCCCGAGATGAGAGGTCACCATCACCGCAGCACCCGCCTCAATCGCCAACCGAATCGCAGGAAGTGAGGCGCGGATGCGCGTGTCGTCGGTGATGTTGCCGGCGTCATCCTGCGGAACGTTCAAATCGGCACGGATAAAGACACGCTTGCCGGAAAGTTGACCGGAAGACGCAAGATCAGAGAGTCGGAGGAGTGAGGCAGTCATCGGACGCGGATACCGGTTACATTGAAATCGGAACGCAAGCGGCGTTGCACGTGGCGCTCACTCGCGCGGCGGCTAGCGGCCATCCTTGCACGCGACCAAATCACGGGCACCCTCGCGTACCGCAAATTCACCCTCGCCAAGCCGCTTGGGCAATTCCTCCGGAACCGGGCCCTTGACATCCGCAAAGGCGGCCAACGCGGCGGTCACCTCATCCATGCCGCGGAAAATTTTCTCTCTCGCCGTTAAGGTGCACTGGGTTGTGGAGGCTGCAGACATCTCGCTGCGGATCGTTGACATCATCGCTCTCGCTTGCGCCACCTCATTCGCCTTCTTTCCGATCAGCTGGCCATAAGTCGCCAGCCACCGATTGAGCGGCTCCTCCAGAACCTCAACAAACCGGGCCCGCTCTGCTGCCTCCGCCTGCGCCAGTTCCACTTTCTCAGCCGCCGCCTTCTGCTCGTCCAGCCTCACGGTAATCTCGCGGTTCATTTGCTCGACCGAGACCACGGCTACGGCAGTGACAGCCTTCGGCTTGTCGTCGCCGCAGGCAGCGAGTACGAGCAACAGAATTGGAACGACGTAGCGCATCGTTACCGCCTACTTCGCGCCCATCAATGCGACGGTAGTGTCCAGCATCCGGTTGCTAAAACCCCATTCGTTGTCATACCAGCTGGAGACTTTCACCAGATTGCCCGACACCTTGGTCAGCGTTGCGTCAAACGTCGACGAGTGGCTGTCGTGATTGAAGTCGACCGATACCAGCGGCTCGGTATTGTAGGCGAGGATGCCCTTCATACCCGCCGACTCGGCAGCTGCCTTCATGATGCCGTTGACTTCATCCACCGTGGTGTCGCGCTTGGCAACGAAAGACAGATCGACCAGCGAGACGTTGATGGTCGGCACGCGAATCGCAAATCCGTCGAGCTTGCCGTTGAGTTCCGGCAACACCAGCCCGACGGCCGCCGCCGCACCAGTCTTGGTGGGGATCATCGACATGGTTGCCGAGCGTGCGCGCCGCAGGTCTTCGTGCATCACATCGGTCAACACCTGATCGTTAGTGTAAGCGTGGATGGTGGTCATCAGGCCGGTCACCAAACCAATCTTGTCGTTGAGCGGCTTGACCAATGGCGCGAGACAATTGGTCGTGCACGAGGCGTTGGAAATCACCGTCATCGCCGAGGTGAGCACATTGTGATTGACGCCGTAAACAATGGTCGCATCGACATCCTTGCCACCGGGTGCCGAGATGATGACTTTTTTGGCGCCGCCCTTGAGGTGTGCGCCGGCCTTTTCTTTACTGGTGAAAAAACCGGTGCATTCGAGCACCACGTCGACACCAAGTTCGCCCCACGGCAATTGCGCCGGGTCACGCTGCGCGAATACCTTTATCTTGTCACTGCTGTTGCCAAACCCGACGATGAGGCAATCGCCTTCAACCACCACGGTACCGGGGAACTTGCCGTGCGCGGTGTCGTAGCGTGTCAGGTGGGCGTTGGTTTCTACCGGGCCGAGATCGTTAATAGCGACGATCTGGATGTCGTGCTTCTTGCCGGATTCGTAATGTGCGCGGAGGATGTTGCGGCCGATACGGCCGTAGCCGTTGATGGCGACTTTGATCGTCATGATGTGTTTTTCCGAGTGTCGATTAATGCCAAGACCCGACATTTTAGCGTAACCGACTGGCTGTCTGGGAGATGCTTGGCGGCGGATTCCACGCTCTTCGGCGGGGCTGAGCGCCCAACCGCGTAAAATTTGCCCATGAAGAAGATTGTTATCGCCTCTAACAACGCTGGCAAGCTGCGCGAATTTGCCCAGTTACTCGCACCCTTCGCATTCGAAGCCATTCCACAAGCTGTGCTGGGCATCTCAGAGGCAGAAGAGCCGCACGCGACCTTCGTCGAGAACGCACTCGCCAAAGCACGCCACGCCTCTCGCGCCGCCGGCCTGCCCGCGCTCGCAGACGACTCCGGCATCTGTGTCCCCGCGTTGGGCGGTGCCCCGGGCGTCTTTTCGGCTCGCTATGCGTCTTTGGGCAACGCTTTGGACAACTCAATAGCCAGCAACGCACCAAGAAGCGACGCGCTCAACAATGAAAAACTCATCCGCGAACTCGCTGGCAAAGCCGACCGGCGCGCCTTCTACTATTGTTCGCTGGTGATGGTGATGCACGCTGACGACCCACAGCCGCTGATCGCTGATGGCCAAGCGTGGGGCGAGATCGTCACCACGCCGCGCGGCAGCGGTGGCTTTGGCTACGACCCCTTCTTTCTGGTGCCCGCGCTGGGCAAAACCATGGCTGAACTGACCGACGAGGACAAACACGCCATCAGCCACCGGGGACGTGCCATGCAAGAACTCGCCGCCAAACTCAAGACGCAGCAAGCGTTTTCAGCCTAAATGCCTTCAAACACCTCGCCAATACTAGGGTTTGGTGTTTCGGGAAGCAGCACGCTACTCGCTGCCCTGCCGCCGTTGTCGCTCTACATCCACATTCCCTGGTGCATCAAGAAGTGTCCGTATTGCGACTTCAACTCGCATGAACTCAACGTCACTCGATCTAATGACGCGGACGATTCTGCCAACACCACGAAGTCGCGCCCGCTCGCCGGGTCTGGGGCTAGCGCATCCCAGACTCGACCCGGCGTTCGCGGGTACTTCAACTCGCATGAACTCAACCTCACTCGATCTAATGACGCGGACGATTCTGCCAAAGCCACGACGACGCGCCCGCTTGCCGGGTCTGGGGCTAGCGCATCCCAGACTCGACCCGGCGTTCGCGGGTACTTCAACAGCCATCAAGCCCCTCTCCCCGCAGCGGGAGAGGGGTTGGGGAGAGGGGCAACGGTTAACCCACAGCTCGAAGCCCGCTACATCGACGCCCTCATTTCCGACCTCGACTACACGTTGCCAAAGGTATGGGGCCGTCGCATCCACACCATTTTTTTTGGCGGTGGCACGCCAAGTTTATTTTCAGCTATTGGCATCGACGCCATCCTCGCGGCGGTACGCGCAAGGCTACCGCTCGACGCCGACGCCGAGATCACCATGGAAGCCAACCCCGGCACCTTCGAAGCAGACAAATTCAAAGGCTATCGCGACGCGGGTGTGAATCGCCTCTCCATCGGCATTCAGAGCTTTAACGCCAAACACTTGCACGCGTTAGGACGCGTGCACAACGAC
>JAYVUH010000131.1:0-9089 GCA_043788115.1 Burkholderiales bacterium | reverse complement strand
CTTGCGGATGTCCTGGCCGATCGGCGCATCGGCGGCGAGCGGAAGTAGGCCGCCGTGGTCGTCGGACAATCCCAACTCGCGCGCTGAGCACAACATGCCGTTCGAGTCCACACCGCGCAGTTTGGCGGCCTTGATTTCGAGGCCCGGCAACACCGCGCCGACCATCGCGCAAGGAACACGCATTCCCACAGCAACATTCGGTGCGCCGCAGACGATCTGCAGCAGGCTGCCGGTGCCGGCATCCACTTCTGTCACACGTAGTTTGTCGGCGTTCGGATGCGGCGCGACGGTTTTCACTTCGGCGATCACGATGTGCGTGAACGCTGCCGCAACTGGCGTCTGCTCTTCAACCTCGAGTCCCGCCATCGTCAATTTGTGTGCGATTTCATCGACCGTCAGGTCGACCGCAACGAGTTCTCTCAACCAGTTAACAGATACTTTCATCGCGTTCGCTCTTAACGGAATTGAGAAAGGAATTTGACGTCGTTCTCAAAGAACAAGCGCAAATCGTTGACGCCGTACTTGAGCATGGCCAAACGATCAAGGCCCATACCGAAGGCAAAACCCGAGTACTTCTCGGGATCGATTCCGCCATTGCGTAGTACTTGCGGATGCACAACACCGGCACCGCCGATCTCCAACCACTTGATTTTTCCGCCCTTATTTTCCCACTCCATATCGACCTCCACACCTGGCTCAACAAACGGGAAGTAGGAAGGGCGAAAGCGGATTTGCATATCGTCGCGTTCAAAGAACGCATTCAGGAATTGCGTGAGTGTGCCTTTCAAGTCGGCAAGACTAATGCCCTCTTCGACCCACAAGCCTTCCAGCTGGTGAAACATCGGCGAGTGCGTTGCGTCGTGATCGCAGCGGTATACCCGTCCCGGACAGATGATGCGGATTGGCGGTTTGTTGGCCTGCATGTGCCGGATCTGGACAGGGGACGTATGGGTGCGCAGCAGATTTTTCGAGCCTTCGATGTAGAAGGTGTCGTGCATCGACCGCGCCGGGTGATTCTCGGGGGTGTTAAGGGACGTGAAGTTGAAGTAGTCGTCTTCGATTTCCGGGCCATCCGCCACGCTAAAGCCCATGGTGGCGAACAACGCTTCGATGCGCTCTTGCGTTCTGGTGACCGGATGGAGTCCGCCGAGTCCTGAGGTGCGGCCCGGCAGCGTCACGTCAATCGCCTCCGCCGCCAGTTTGGTTTGCAGTTCTGCCTCCAGGATGCGCGCCTTGGCCGCATTGATCAGGGCTTCGACTTGCGTCTTGACCGCATTGATGGCCGCGCCCGCCTCCTTCTTTTCTTCCGGCGGCAACTTGCCCAATGCTTTGAGTTGTTCCGTCAGCGACCCGCTCTTGCCGAGGAACTTCGCCTTGGTCTGCTCAAGATCGGGCATGTTGCGCACGGCCTGCATCGCCGTGGTTGCTTCTGCGAGGATGTCATCGAGGGTCATGTGGTCTTATCCAACTCAGCTTGATGTCGTGCATGATTCATTCGACATGCTTGGAGAAACGTAAACAAAAAGGCCCGCTTCAGCGGGCCTTTTGCGTTTCTTTACTGCACGATTACGCGGCAAGCCCGGCTTTGGCTTGTTCGATAAATCGCGAGAATGCCGGCTTGTCCTTCACAGCCAAGTCAGCCAGTACTTTACGATCGACTTCAATGGAGGCTTTCTTCAAGCCGTTCATGAATGCCGAGTAGGTCATGCCGCCGTCACGAACTGCCGCGTTGATACGCGCAATCCAAAGTGAGCGAAACACGCGCTTCTTGTTACGACGGTCGCGATAAGCATATTGACCGGCTTTCATCACCGCTTCTTTGGCGATGCGGAACACTGTCGAACGGCGGCCGCGGAATCCTTTGGCTTGGTCGAGAACTTTCTTGTGACGCGCGCGTGCGGTTACACCACGTTTAACTCTAGGCATGGCGGTCTCCCTTACGCATAGGGCAACATGCTACGCACGCTGCCCATGTTGGTTGCATGAATCTCGGTGGTCCCACGCAATTGACGCTTCGACTTGGTGGTCTTTTTGGTGAGAATGTGGCGCTTGAACGCCTGTGAGCGTTTGATCGAACCAGATCCACGCGCTTTGAAGCGCTTGGCGGCCCCGCTCTTGGTTTTCATTTTTGGCATGATGTTTCCTAAGTTGCCTTACCGCAGCAGGTGGTGGAACGATTCCACACTTTGGACCTGAAGTCGGCTTGTTGTTGCTGCCTTCGTCGTTGTTGATGCCGAAGTGACGAACTTCGCTACTGCTAAATCTTCTTGCGCGGACCGACCATCATCACCATCTGACGGCCTTCCATTTTTGGAAACTGTTCAACCTGCCCCAGCTCCGTTAAATCTGCTTCAACGCGTTTCAACAACTGAAAACCCAGCTCCTGATGCGCCATTTCACGTCCTCTGAATCGCAACGTGATTTTGGTTTTATCGCCCTCTTCCAAAAACCGCTTCAGGTTACGAACCTTGATGTTGTAATCACCATCATCAGTGCCCGGCCGGAATTTCACTTCCTTAACCTGAATCTGCTTTTGTTTCAGTTTGGCTTCGTGCGCCTTTTTCGCTTCGCGGTACTTGAACTTGCCGTAATCCATGATTCGGCAAACAGGTGGTTTCGCCGTTGGGGCAATTTCCACCAGATCCAGTTCCGCAGTTTCAGCGCGCTGCTGAGCGTCGCTCAGACTCACAATGCCAAGTGCTTCGCCCTCAGGGCCAAGCAATCGAATCTCTGTTACTCCACGAATTTCCAGATTGATTCGAACGTCTTTTTCGGTAGCGATAGAACTCTCCTAAACATTAATGACAATCTTGGGCAACCAACGATGGTCGCCTCAAGGGCTCAAAACGATAGCGAAACGGACAACGAAAGCGGCTAGTGCTTCGCCGCCAACTCATCCTTTAAGCGAAATACGAATTCTTCGAGCGACATTGGGGCCAGATTTTCACCGCCACCCTTGCCATCCCGAAGCCGTGCAGTCACGGTTTTGGCTTGCATTTCTTTATCGCCCAAAATCAGCTGATAGGGAACCTTTTGCAAGCTATGTTCCCGTATTTTATAGGAAATTTTCTCATTTCGCAAATCCGCGTGGACCCGGATTCCAGCCGCTTTGAGGCCTTCGACGACCTCGGAAACATACCCGGACTGTTGGTCGGTCACGTTCATGGCCACCACCTGTAACGGTGCCAACCAAAGCGGCAGCGAACCGGCGTGGTTTTCGATCAAGATGCCGATAAAACGCTCCAGCGAGCCCACGATCGCCCGGTGCAACATAACCGGCGCGACCCGGTTGCTGTGGGCGTCGACGTACTCGCCGCCCAGCCGCCCAGCGGTGTTGTAGTCGACCTGCATGGTGCCGCACTGCCATGAACGCCCAATCGAGTCCTTAAGGTGGTACTCGATCTTGGGGCCATAAAAGGCACCCTCGCCCGGCAATTCTTGCCAGGTGACGCCGCAGGAGTGCAGTGCGTTGCGCAGCGCGTTCTCGGCTTGGTCCCAAGTTTCGTCGGAGCCGACCCTTTTGTCCGGCCGCAACGCGATTTTGATAGCTATATCTTTGAATCCAAAATCTTTATAGACTGACAGCGCGAGACGATTGAAGTCCGTGCATTCCTGCTGGATCTGCTCTTCGGTACAAAAAATATGGCCGTCATCCTGCACAAACCCGCGCACCCGCATAATGCCGTGCAAGGCGCCGGATGGCTCGTTACGGTGGCAAGAGCCAAATTCACCGTAGCGCAGCGGTAAGTCACGGTAGGAACGCAGGTCGGAATTGAATACCAACACGTGGCCGGGGCAATTCATCGGCTTAATGCCATATTGGTGCTTTTCCGACTCGGTGGTGAACATATTGTCCTGATAGTTCTCCCAATGACCGGTGCGTTCCCACAGCGAGCGATTGAGAATCTGCGGGCAGCGAATCTCCTGATAGCCGTGGTTTTCGTAGATTTTGCGCATGTACTGCTCGACCTGTTGCCAGACGGTCCAGCCTTTCGGGTGCCAGAACACCATCCCCGGCGCTTCTTCTTGCATATGGAATAGATCGAGCAGTTTGCCGAGCTTACGGTGATCGCGTTTTTCCGCTTCCTCGAGCATGTGCAGGTACTGCTCCTGATCTTCCTTTTTCGCCCAAGCGGTGCCGTAGATACGTTGCAGCATCTCGTTTTTCGAGTCGCCGCGCCAATACGCACCGGCTACCTTCATCACCTTGAACACCTTCAACTTGCCGGTCGAGGGCACGTGCGGGCCGCGGCACAGATCGGTGAAGCTTCCTTCGGTGTAGAGCGAAACGTCCTGATCTGCCGGAATCGAGGCAATGATTTCAGCCTTGTAGGCTTCGCCGATGCCCTTGAAGTACGCCACGGCTTCGTCGCGCGGCAAGACCTTGCGAGTGACCTTCTCGTCCTTCTTGGCGAGCTCACTCATCTTCTTTTCGATCGCCGTCAGGTCATCTGGCGTGAATGGACGCTTATACGAAAAGTCGTAATAGAAACCGTTTTCGATCACTGGGCCGATGGTGACCTGTGCCTCCGGAAACAACTCTTTGACGGCATAGGCGAGCAAGTGTGCCGTCGAGTGACGGATGACGTCCAAGCCGTCGGCGTCTTTGTCGGTAATGATGGCGAGCGCCGCGTCTTTGTCGATCAGGTAGCTGGTATCGACTACGTTGCCGTCGACGTTGCCCGCCAGCGCCGCTTTGGCCAACCCTGCGCCGATACTTGCCGCCACTTCTGCAACGGTCACCGGCGCGTCGAACTGGCGAATCGATTGATCGGGGAGCGTGATGGAAATCATGATGAGACCTCAGCAATTCTGGAAGCGGAAAACAAAAAAGCGCGGCACACAATCTACGACTGCCGCCCAAAAACAAAAAAGCGCGGCTGGAGCCGCGCTTTTTGTGAGTGAACAGGACGAAACCACACCACGCGGCTAGCGAATAGAACCTTTCGGTGTAGTCAGCGGTGTCATAACCATACTTGTCTCGTCGTTCAGAAAATTGGTAGGCGCAATTGGACTCGAACCAACGACCCCCACCATGTCAAGGTGGTGCTCTAACCAGCTGAGCTATGCGCCTGAAGGTGCGTAGTTTAGCTGAAAACAGGCGCCAGCCGCAATCCAGAAGCGCGGCCCACCGTCTGCGGCCGAAGGCGCATCAGTTTCGAATCAGCCTGCCGTTGTCGATGCGAACTTTATCGCCGCTACGTAGACCCTGATCGGTCTGGCTGCGAATGGTCTGCGTCGTTCCGTCGTCCAAGCGCACACGGATTTCGACGTCTTGTGTCGATTTCCGCTCTTTCTCGATGTGATTGCCGAGTACCGCACCACCGACTGCACCAGCCACAGTGGCAACATCTTTACCACGTCCGCCACCAACCTGATGGCCCAGCAAGCCGCCGACGACACCGCCGATTAGTGCACCAGCGCCGCTTCCGCTGCCTGCCTGGGTAACGGTATTAACACTCTCAACCACGCCGCAATTGGTGCACACGGCGGGTGCGGGTGGGTTGCTGGCAATCGTCACGGGCGACGGCGTCGGGCCCGGCTTAGTGTTGGCGCGTTCGCTGACGCTACCCGGTGTCGCGGACGGCTTTGTGTAGGTTGGTGTCGGCGCGCTGTGGGATGCCGCAGCAGGTTTCTTCGGTGGCGTCTGCGCCACTGGCGGCGGCTCAACGGCGGGCATGGCGGCTTCAGACAGGTTGCCCAACGCCGCGTGCGCCGCGCCGGGCGCCATCGGCGTCGGCGGCGCGCCTGAGACACTTGAAGCGCTCAAGGACGCGGTTGAAACACTGCCCGATTGTGCGCTGGGAATCAGTCCTGTCATCACACCAATGCCGACGGCGCTGAACACGGCAACGGCACCGGCGGCGATCACCACCATCGGGTGCGTCCGTTTGAGCATGCTAGCGCGATTTGGGGCGAATGCAGAACGGCTGATTTCGCGGGGAGTATCTTCAATGCTTGGCATGTGGAGTCCTTTGTAGTCGACTGGCGACAGGGTTAGCATCCGCCCCGCAACGTTTCATCTGCGAGACCGATGTCGGTAAAAACGACTGCCATGACTACCCGGTTGACGGCTTAACGCATTGAAATCTTATTAAACCGGTCAACCAATTGCAGGACGGCATAATCACGGTCATTCCTCTTCTACCTAAGGAACCTCTGATTAAGTTCAGTTCTAAGCCAGACTAGGCGCGAGCGCAAGAAATTTGACGCAGCATATGTCTGATATGTAAGGAAAATTTCTTGTGTGAGTAACAACGTATGGCGACGAAATGGACTTAATCAGAGGTTCCCTAATTCTTTATGGCCGGATCCAGCCTCCTCCTGTTAATTGACGACATCGCAGCCATTCTCGATGACGTCGCCGTGATGACCAAAATCGCCGCCAAGAAAACGGTCGGTGTGCTCGGCGACGACCTTGCATTGAACGCGCAGCAGGTTGCGGGTGTGAAAGCGGACCGTGAACTGCCGGTGGTGTGGGCGGTGGCCAAAGGCTCGATGGTCAACAAACTCATTCTGGTGCCATCGGCGTTGGCCATCAGCGTGTTCGCACCATGGGCAATTACGCCGCTATTGATGCTGGGCGGCGCGTTTCTTTGCTACGAGGGCGTGGAGAAACTGGCGCACAATTTTTTTCACCCCACCGACGAAGACGCCGCCCACCGGCAGGCGCTGACCGACACCCTCACACACCCCGATGTGGACTTGGTCGCACTCGAACGTGGCAAGATCAAAGGCGCTATCCGCACCGACTTTATTTTGTCAGCGGAGATTATTGTCATTGCGCTCGGCACGGTCGCCGCTGCGCCGTTTGTTCAACAGGTCAGCGTTCTCACGGCAATTGCCGTCGGCATGACCATCGGCGTGTATGGACTCGTCGGCGGCATTGTAAAACTGGACGACGGCGGCCTTTACCTGATGCAACGCGAAGGTGCGGGGTTTGGCAAGGTCGCGTTGAGAAAACTGGGCGTGATGATCTTGAAGGCGGCACCGCTGCTGATGAAATTTCTGTCGGTCGCCGGCACGGCAGCCATGTTCTTGGTGGGCGGCAGTATTCTCGTGCACGGCATCCCGTCGCTACAGCACTTGTTCGGTGGAATCGCGCTCATCTCCAGCGGCATTCCCGGTATCGGGCTGTTTCTGGATGCCACGCTGCCGACTGTTCTGGACGGTGTGTTTGGCGTCGTCGCCGGTGCGGTCTGCTTGGCGCTCGTGCTGGCCGTGCAGAAGCTGCGCGCGAGGTTCGCAGCAAGCGCCTAACCGAGCGCTCCGCCATCGAGCCATTGCCGGATGGCGACGCGCGGCGCCACACCGTGCATCGGCATCACCAACACATCCCCGGCGACGGCCCACGCAAATAGCTGCTTGGCCGCGTCGAGTTCAGGCAAGACCGTTTCAATTTGCTGGGGATCGAACCCGGCTTCAAGCAGCGCTGCACGCATGATCACCGGCACTTCGCCCGGTGCTCGACCGCGCAACATGCCGTCGATGTCCTTGAGGATGATCCGATCCGGCGCGCATTGCGCGGCCATTCTGGCCAGCGCCTTTACATCATCATCTTCGCGATTGCCCGCCTGCCCTAACAGCAAACCGATTCGACCACCTGTGTTGGCTTGCTTGGCTTGCCTGGCACGGGCGACCTTGAACAGCCCTGCGAGGCCGACGGGATTGTGCGCGTAATCGAGCAGCACCTGCACACCACCGATGTTCCATTGCTCCAGCCGGCCGGGATTGTCGAAGCGCGTAGCACCGAAATTTGCCAACGCCGTGGCGATGATTGCGGGAGCGATCCCCAGCGCCGCTGCCGCAAGGGATGCCGCCATGATGTTGGCGACGTTATATGTCGCTGCACCGCCGCAAGTCAGCGGCATTTGTGTAATCGCGCCGAGATCGCTGACGACGCCGTTGTGGAACAACACAATCCTGCCGGATTCCGTTGTACATACGCTGCGCCCCGCAGCCCGAGCATCGAGTACGTGCGCGTTTTGTGGATTCCCAGCAAAGACGGCTGCCTTCAGACCAAAATGGCTGGAACGGCGCATCAATACTGGATCTTCGGCATTGAGTACCAGCGCACCCGAATCACCCGCAGTACCTACCACCCGCGCAACCACGAGCTTCGCGTCAGCAAGATCGTCGAGGTTGTCGATGCCGTACTCGCCGAAGTGATCAGCACTGATGTTGGTCACCACCGCAACGTCGGCCCGATTCACCGCGAGACCACGTCGCAACACGCCACCGCGCGCCGTTTCCAGCACCGCGCAGTTGACGCGCGTGTCGCGCAGCACGGCACGGGCACCGGCCGGCCCCGAGTAGTCGCCGGAAAAAATCTGCTCGCCTGCAACGAATACGCCTTCGGTACACGAATAGCCCGCTTGCAAGCCCGCCGCATCCGCCATCGCAGCGATTAGTCGCACCGTCGTCGTCTTGCCGTTGGAACCGGTGACCAATGCAACCGGGATGTTGTGTAGCCGCGCTGTCATGTCTTCGAATGAGGCAACCGTCGGCAAATTTGCAATTGGCCATGACTGACTGCCGCTGCCAGCACCTACCGATAGCGTTTCGTCGTCGAGGAAAACGTCAAGCCCACCCGCGCCTGCTTGCGCCACCAATGCGGTCAGGTGATCGCTTCGCTCCCGCGCCGCGTTGGCGCGCAGACGCGAGATGGCCGCTTGCACATTATCAATATCGTTGGGCGCGCCATTGAAGGCATTTGAGATGCTAAGTTCGGGATGCAACTCGGCCGTCGCTGTCTCCCACGCCCATTCATTGACCTCTGTCGCGGTGAATAACTGGTCAAGCGGCGCCGACACCGCAAGCGAGGTGCCCGTCTTGTGGTCACGCGCGACGCAAAGCGTGGTGTGCCAACCTAGCGCAACGGCAAGGTGTTCGACGTAATGCCGCCATTGTTGATGGGCCACCGCAGTATGCGAAGCCAGGCCGAGCGCTTCCAATACCGCGCCAGTCTCGGCAAAAAACAGGTTCGGCCCGGTCAGGCGGCGTGAGTCGTCAAAATAAAGTGACTCGCGTTCTTCAATATCCATCAATGAAACGACAGCATGTTAATCATCCGTTTCACGCTGGAAACG
>JAYVUH010000130.1:0-6769 GCA_043788115.1 Burkholderiales bacterium | reverse complement strand
ACGGCGGAAAGGTCCGCGTCATCGTTAACCCACTCGATTCAAAGCCCGCACTAACCGCCAATGCTACCGTTGCCGCCGCGGCATCGGCATCGAATACTCCGAGCAAGCCAGCCTCATGGTGCGATCCCGCCACAAGCCGTGCACCTGACGGGTTCACGCTCTCGTGGCAAGGAACGATGGTCTGCGTGTTTGAAAACGCGAGCAACAAGGGCGTGCAAATCTGGCGCATCCAAAGCTTTGCCAGCGAGGCTGCGCGGACCTACGACGCTAAGCCTGGCAAGCACAAATCAGTCAATGAAGAAGCCGCTGATTTCTACGCGAATTTCTGGCGAGCAAAAGCACCTGACGTAAAGCACCTGATCATCGACGTCGCTGGCAACTCTGGCGGCGAAACCGTTGTGCCTTGGCTTCGTCTCTTACTACGCAAACCGTTTCAATCGTCGTTCGTGCGCTTCAAGCGAACGCGCGACTTCGACGAGTTAAATATGAGTCGCGCATTGTTCTGGAACTCGAAGGGTGCACTCTTTCAGATGGTCGAGGCGATGAAACTCGACGGGACATTTGAACGCACCGCTGTTGGCGATTGGTTGCCGGCAATTCCCAAGTTTTGCCCATTGGATAACGCGACTTGTGCCACGACCATGCATGTTCCAGAAGATCACAACTTCTCTGGGCGAGTCAGCGTTGTCATCGATCCATTTTGCAATTCAGCCTGCGCCAACTTTGCTCAGAGCATGCGAACCAAGACCGGTGCGCGCATCGTTGGCCTGCCCGACACAGCAGATACGGCGTTCTCACGTCTACGACTTCACTTCGGCTTTGACAAAGCGGGCATGCCCATCGTCCAAGTGGAGGATGACAGCAAAATCGCAATGCGCGTTGGCACCTTTACGGTTGCCGCAACGCTTTCTACCGAGGCAGATGGCAAGGTCATCTCGGGGCAGCCGCAGCTACCTGATCTGATCGTCGAACGCCTCTGGCATCAGGACGGCGACCAGTGGGCGCGCGATGCCATTAAGGCGGCATTGCGTTAACTTGAGAGGATCAGTGATCAAGCAGCTCTGAGTTCGGCAAGCGCGTTTGACATCCGACTGTAAAGTCTCTATTTGGCGGGCATTTCCGGGCACAAATGCTTGGAAGTGTCCGTCACTACTCGATAGTGGGCGTTTTCCCGCTCGCTCCCGCCTCCAGTAGGGACCTTCGAGGACAGGCTCCCGTGGGAGCTCAATTTTCTGTACCGTCAAATCGCCCAGCACTTCTGGGTGATATCCACTGCGGCCTTGATGCTCGGACCTACACGGCATGGGACATCCACCGTCAACCAAAACCAGGTTTTCGACACACCGTTATGCTCCGGCTATGTCCTCCGCGCCGCCCGCCGCGAGGTGTTGGCGCGGAATGGTCACATGGACGCCGCAAAAAAGAACGCTGGCCCACTTACGCAGGCCAGCGTCCCGGAACATTCTGCCGATCGTAGAGGCGTACCGATCAGTCCTTGTTCTTCTTCTCCTTGCCGTGCCCTTTGCCTTTTCCGTTCCCTTGGCCCTGGTCGTCACCACTGTCGCCACGATCACCCTTTTGGCCCTTCATCTTGCGGTATTCAGGCACGTAAACATTGGAATACCAATTGTCCTGCACAAAATAAACTGGCTGCCCGCAGGCGCGGTACTCCTGACAATGCTTGCTCCATTTTTTCGCGTGCCCCGGTGGGACGCGCAAGTAGATCGGTGCCACACGCACTGACTGCGGCTGGGTCTGGATAATGATGGGTTTTTCGTAAATGACCTGCGGGCGCTGGATATTGCCCAAATCAATGCGGCCGTAAAATCCCGGCTCACCAACAGTGATTGAGACACCCACGTCCGCCGCGAATGTAGAAGACGTGATGGCGATCAAGCCAATAGCCAATGTAATACGTTTCATCTGGACTCCTCCGTTTGTACTAGACCTCTTAAACGCAAACCGCGCGGTGTTTGTTGACCAAACTAAAAACAATACGCAGACGCCGTCGTCAATCGACGACACTCGGCTGGTACAAGCCACTGCCGCAGGCTTGCATTCCGTGCCAACCATAAGGCTACCACTTGCGCCAAATCTGGTCTGTGCGCAGCGACACCTTGCGCGACTCACACTCGCCGCGGAAAGCGCTGACTAGCGTGGCGGCAGGGCCGCAGGTACTGTTGTCAAGCGTGTTGCAGGTCGCCCCGTCTGCGTATCGACGCGATGCCCGTCATGGGCGTCTTAGCCGCGTGCTCAATTCGCATCGCGAGTTTTGCGAGCCCCCGAGGCAATCCACGAGCAAGGGTACGCACGAGTGCGGAGCATGAGACGCACGGCAAGTCGGGTCGCCTTTTCTTTGGTACTCGCGTTTCGATGCACCTCAGCGAAGCTAACGAGAACTTGGACACCGGCCTGCGCCGGTGCGACCGTTTGAGAGTCGAGCAGTAAGCGACAACGTCTGCCAGCCAACAACGACGCTGGGGCACGATCAAAGCCTGCCCTCGAGCGCTTTAGTCGGGGGTCTGGAACGACGAGAACCTATTACGTGGTCCCAACAACGCCCGCGCCCACCAGCGCCGCAACTTCGTCGACCGAGTAACCCAACGCCAACAATATCGCCTCCGTATCCGCCCCCAGCGTAGGTGGATTCAACCGCACCCCAGGCCGCACGCCGCCGAGCGTCAACGGCAGCAGCGGTGTTGATGTCTCAACCGGCTTGCCCGCGCCGCTGGCGTCCGCAGGAACTGTCATCGGTGCCAACCCGCCGCTCGCTTGTAAATGCGGGTCGTCGAACAAATCGTGCGGCCGCGTAATCGGTGCGAACGGTAGCCCCTTGGTCTCGAAGATATCAACGATGGCCTTTGCAGACATCAGTGCCATGCGCTCGCGCAGAATCGGCATCAGCCACTCGCGTGCTTCAACCCGCCCCACATTGGTGTCGAGCCGCTTGTCCGCCTTCAAATCCTCAAGACCGAACGCATCGCAAAAAATCAGCCATTGCGTATTCGACACCACCGCCAAAAATATTTGCTCGCCGTTCGCGACCGTGAAGACATCGTAGACGCCCCATGCGGAAATACGACTCGGCATCGGCTTGGCGGCTTTTTCGGTGACGGCGAATTGCATCATGTGTGGTGCCATCAAGAACACGTTGTTTTCGAACAAGGCACTTTGTACTTCTTGTCCGCGTCCCGTTTTCTCACGCTCGCGCAGCGCAGCCATGGCACCAATGGCACCGAACATACCGCCCATGATGTCGTTCAACGACGCCCCAGCACGCAGCGGCTGCCCTTCGGGACCGGTCATGTATGCCAGCCCACCCATCATTTGCACCACTTCATCGAGCGCGGTGCGATGGTCATACGGGCCGGGTAAAAAGCCCTTGTGCGACACATAGATCAAGCGCTCGTTGAGTTTCGACAACGCCGCGTAGTCGAGCCCGAGCTTCTTCATGTTGCCGTGTTTGAAGTTCTCGCTGAAGATGTCCGCAGTGGCGACCAACTTTATGACGATCTCGCGACCACGCGGATCGTCCATGTTCACCGCCAGACTTCTCTTGTTGCGGTTGAACACCGCAAAAAATCCCGCACCAGAGCCGGGGAGATTGCGCGTGTTGTCGCCCTTGATCGGCTCGACCTTAATGACTTCCGCACCCAAGTCTGCGAGCACCATTCCGCAACTTGGGCCCATGATCATGTGGGTGAACTCGACGACGCGAAGGTCGGCGAGCGGTAGCGGTTTGGCAGGTGTCTGGGTCATTTGGCAGCCAGCGTGCCTTCCGGTTGAAAGCCCGGTTCACCGAATTGCCAGAGCAGGAACGAATAGATATCCGCAAGCTCGGCATTGCGTTGGCTGCGCGATGTGCCGACGCCGTGTCCTGCATCATAGTCGAGTCGCAATAACACCGGCTTGGCGTCCACCACGCCGCGCGTGGCGGCAGCCAGACGCGCCGCCATTTTGGTGGACTGCCAGACTTCAACGCGTGGATCATTCACGCCGTGCATCAATAGCACTGCCGGATACTTGGTTTGATCCTTCACTTGATGAAGCGAGCTCATGGCCAGCAATCCTCGAAAACCATCCGGCGTTGTGACGCTGCCAAACTCGGGAATGTTTGGCGGGCCGTTGGGCGTGAACTCCATGCGCATGGCGTCCAGCACGCCGACACTCGGCACCACGGCAGCAAACAGGTCAGGACGCTCGGTCATGGCACGCCCCACGGTGATGCCCCCGGCGCTGCCGCCTTGTATCGCGAGACGCTCAGATCGTGTGAAACCGCGCGCGATCAGATACTCCGAACAGGCGATCAAGTCCTGCCACGTATTGGTCTTGGTGAGTTTCTGCCCGCCGAGATGCCACGCTTCGCCGAATTCACCACCGCCGCGCACGTGGCAGGTCGCCAAAATACCGCCACGCTCGAGCCACGCCAGTGTCGAGGCGTTGAAGGTCGGCGTTTGCACGAGACCATACGCACCGTAGGCGCGGATTAAGGTCGGGTTGAAGCTGTTAAGCGTGGTGGACTTCCGGTAGATGAGCGACACCGGAATCTTGGTACCATCCTTTGCCGTGGCGTTCTGCCGAAGCTCGACAATGTCTGAGAAATCAACGGCCGATTTTGGATGGAGCGGCGTCTCTCCAATATTCGCCGTACGCTCTTCCACCGTCACATAGCGCGGCGGCTCGGTCCAGCTTTCCAATCGCAACAGCGCGCCTGATCGCGACGGGCTGGTGATCAGTTGACGAATCGAGACATCAAACGGCAAACGAACATACTCCAGCTTGCCGCCGGAGAACACCGAGTTGGAGAAATTCAGGCGCTGTAACCGATCAACCCCGCCGAACAGCTCACGAATGTAGAGTGCGTCTTGCGCGACTTCCATTTGCGCGATCACCGTGTCGCCCTGCGGGACGATGGCTGTGGCATTCGCGAAGTTGGCGCCGCTGATGCCCATCCGCACTACCTTGAACCGCGGCGCATTTTTCTTCGTCATCAAGTAAATGGCTTCATTGTGTACCGCGAACGAGGTCACGCCGTCGGCCGGCTGGATGATTCGCCGCCACGTGATCTCGCCACCGATTTTGGCGGCGCTAGCGGTGTAAATGCTGATCTCGCGGGCGTCGCCGTGTTCAACGCGACCGATGAGCGTCTTGCCATCCATGGCGAGCTGCACACTCGGGATGTCAATGTCGGCGAGTTTGACGCCGCCGCTATCGATGCCGAAAAGCATTTCATCGCGCGCCACCGGCCGACCCAGCAGGTGGCGAAACGCGCAGCTACTCAGGTAGCGGTTCTTTGCCTCGCCCGGCTTCTGTGCCGGCAGTCGGTTGTAAAACAGGCTGCGGCTATCCGGTGCCCAGGCGATGTCATCGGCAAAGCCGATACGATCAATCTCGACGCCAGTGTCGCGTGTGCCAGCAGCCAACACTTCAACGATACGTAGCGATGTTTCTTCAGATCCACCTGCCGCAACGGCAACGGCGACGTGTCGTCCGTCAGGCGACGCGCGGAAATGGTCAGTAGCGTAACGCTTGCCATCTTTGGAAATTGCCGCCGCATCAAACACCATCCGCTCCGCGCCACGAAAACCGTCCCGCACATACACGCGCCGCGAGTTCACACCCGGTGCCAGCCGAAAGTAGAACACTCGCGGATTTTTGCCGGCGCCAGTCACCTGCACATTGCTCATTGCTGCGTTCGACTGTGACAGCTCGTTAATGCGCTGTTCCATCTTGGCGCGGCCGGGTATGGCATCGAGAACGCGGCGCGCATATGCGTCCTCACCGCGCATGTAGCCGATGACTTCCGGATTGGTGACGTCCTCCATGTAGCGGTAGGGGTCACTCACGTCCGTTCCGAAGAAAGTTTCGGTAACAGGACGGGCCGGTGCCACAGCGCGCAGCGGCATGGTCGGCGTCTGCGGCAGGGGCGCGGCGGCACTTGCGCCGATTGCCGGGACCTTTACAACAGCCGCCGCCTGCGCGGAAATCAACGCCAACGCGACGTAGAGAGGGAGGCAAGCCAGACGAGCGGAAAAGCGATTGGGAACTGAAAAAAGATGCGGCAGAAAATTCACTAGGAAAGTCCGTCTCAAGAGTTCAAACATCAACGCTAGCACGCGTCGTGCAGCGGCACAAAACTGTTCAGTAATTTCGGTGGCCGGCGTCGTCTGGTGGCGACGCTCACCAGTAGTTCTCGACAATAATGTGGCCCGGTGTCAAACGTCGGTTCATCGCGAAGCCGCGCGCTTTCAGAATAGCGCGCATCGATTCCACCATATCTGGATTACCGCACAACATGAAACGCGAACGCTTGTGATCAAACGTGAGACCGGCGTGTGACTCGAGCGCGCCGGATTCGGCCAGCGTTGTCAATCGGCCGTGCAGAATGTTTTGTGCCGTCAGCGACTGCGTGTCGCGCGTCAAGGATTTCACAAAGTGCAACTTGGCCTCGCCAGCCGTGTGACTCGCTGCCAGTGCCTCAATTTCATCCACGTAAGCCAGATCAAGCACTTCGCGAACCGATAACGCGACCACGATATTCTTAAAGCGTGTCCATGTGCCAGGTTCGCGCAGCATGGAGATGTAGGGCGCGAGACCGGTCCCGGTTCCGATCAGCCACAGATCATCACCATCCTTGAATCGATCCAGCGTCAGGAATCCTTGTGCGGGCTTTTCGAGCAGGATCTTTTCGCCCACGCCGAGTTTGGCCACGCGCGCAGAAAACTTACCGCCGGGTAAGATCACTAGAAAGAACTCCAAAAACGGTTCG
>JAYVUH010000129.1:0-3750 GCA_043788115.1 Burkholderiales bacterium | reverse complement strand
TTTCTCTCACCCGCTCGGGCAAGCGATTGAGCGCGCATGCGCATGTCGTGCATGCGCGCGTAGCCTGCGTGACTCAGTGCAGCGCAGAGGATGGCAAGGCGCTATCGGTCAGGCTAAACGAGCTTCGCGCAGCGCTGCTGTCCGGCACCTGAATGTGCTGATGTTTCACCCGTTTATTTGTTTGGGATCGTCCTGTTCCCATCCCTGCGTCACTGTCCTTACTCACCCACCCATGGAGCGTATCTGATGAAACTTATGGATTACGGCTTGAAGCCAATTGACTTTCAAAACCCCGTGTTCGAACCCTTGTCGGAAGGCCTGTCACGCCGCACTTTCGTTGTGACCGCGCTGGCCACCGGCTTTGCCATCGCGTCAAACCCGATCCTCGCGCAGGCGATCAAGACCGACAGCTCGGGCTTGATTGAGGGCGAGGTCAGCGTGCCCGTCGCCGATGGCAAAATCCCGGCGTACCGCGCCATGCCGGACAAGCCGGGCAAGTACCCAACCGTGTTGGTGGTGCAGGAAATCTTTGGCGTACACGAGCACATCAAAGACATGTGCCGTCGTTTCGCCAAGCTCGGCTACTACGCCATCGCACCCGAGATGTACGCGCGTCAGGGCGATGTGTCAAAGATGACCGACATTGGCGCAATCCTGTCGACCGTAGTTGCCAAAGTGCCGGACGCGCAGGTGAACGCGGACCTGGACGCGGCGGCGGCCTTCGCGAAAGCAAGCGGCGGTGCGGACACGGATCGGTTGGGCCTAGTGGGCTACTGCTGGGGCGGGCGCGCCGCGTGGGTGTATGCCAATCACAACACCAGTTTGAAGGCAGTGGTGTCGTACTACGGCTTGCTTGACGGTATGAAGTCGCCGATCAAACCGCAAGATCCAGTCGATTTCGCCATCAACATCAAAGTGCCCGTGCTCGGTTTGTACGCGGGCATTGACGGCTTTGTGAAGCCCGCTGTGATCGACGCGATGCGTGCCGGGATCGTCAAATCCGGCAGCGGATCCGAGATCGTCGTATTTCCGAACGTGAACCACGGCTTCAACGCCGACTACCGTCCAACCTATGACAAAACCGCCGCCACTTACGCATGGAAACTCACGCGTGACTGGTTGAAAGAGCGCGGCGTTTAGGCCACCGCTATGCGAACGGCAGGCTCTGGTGACCGCCCGCCAGCCGTTTGCGTTGTAAGGCCCTTGATTTTCAATCGACATCGTTAAACCGTCACCCGCTCCCGACCTCAATTATGAAAGTTAGCCATGAAACAACTTCTTCTAGCCGCTGCAATACTGTCCGTACTCCCCGCAATCACGCAGGCTCAAGTCTCCCCCGTCGGTCAAGTCGACGCGCTTGAGGCCTTGGCCGGTAAGCAGCCCACGTTCCGTCGCTCTCAGGCCAAAGGCGTCTGCGCCAGCGGCTACTTCGTTGGAAGCGCCGGTGCCCGCGGTTTGACTACAGCAGCAGTATTCAATGGCGACAAAGTGCCCGTGATCGCGCGATTCTCGATCGGAGGCGGCAGCCCCAAGGCAAGTGAAAAAGCGAAAACCGTGCGTGGGTTAGCGCTGCAATTTAATCTTCCCAACGGCGAACAATGGATGACTGCCAACATCTCCACGCCGATTTATTTTGTGAGTAAACCGGAGCAGTTCGAGCCTTTCGTGCGCGTGCGTACGGCGGATCCTGCCACCGGCAAGCCCGACCCCGTCAAGCTGAAAGCCTTTAACGACGCCAACCCTGAGACGCTGTTGCAATCGGCGTATCTAGCCACCGCCCCGGTGCCCGCAAGCTTTGCTGCTTCGCCGTACTGGAGCACCAACGCGTTTGAGTTGGTCAACGCCAAAGGCGACAGCCAATTTGTACGCTGGCAGTTCGCGCCGGATGCGGGCGTGGTGGGTTTGACCGAAGAGCAGTCGAAGGCGCTGCCCGATGAGTTCCTCGCCGATGAGCTGCGCAAGCGCGTGGCCGGTGCGCCTGCAACGTTTGACTTCAAACTGCAATTGGCCGACAAAGACGATCAAACCACCGATCCCACGAAGCAGTGGCCGGAAACCCGCAAGTGGGTGTCCGCTGGCAAGCTCACCATCGATAAAGTGTCCGATGGCGCGGGCGGCGATTGCGACAAAATCACGTTCATCCCGGTGGTGCTGCCCAAAGGCATGAAACCGTCCGCTGACCCGGTGCTCCTCGCCCGTTCGCCCGCGTACGCCGTGTCGCTAGGGCGTCGCTTGACTGAAACTGCGAAGTAGTTGACGAACTAGCCTGGCACCTCGCCGTGGTGGGAGTTCCACGGCGAACAGAGCCCGCCCATGGGAGATCTTGGGCAACCCCGAAGGCGCTGTTGCCCTACAAAAACTCCGCCAGCACCGCTCCGGTGTGCGACTTCGCTTTCGCCTTGAGCAATGTCGGCACATCGCCGGCAACGACAACATTGCCGCCGCCGCTGCCGCCTTCCGGCCCCATGTCGATGATCCAGTCGGCTTCGGCGATCAGGTCGAGGTTGTGTTCGATCAGGATGATGGTGTTGCCTGCGTCGACGAGGCGATGCAGAACGTGGATCAGCTTCTCTACATCGGCCATGTGCAGGCCGACGGTGGGTTCGTCGAGGACGTAGAGCGTGTGCGGGTTGAGTTTGCGTTGACCAGCGCTTTTCTCTGCCTTCATTGAGGTTGCTTCAATTGCGGCTTTGGCGAGCTTTTTAGCTGTTGCTTTGGCTTTTGTGCTCGGTTCAGGCGCTTCGTGTTCGGTCAACTTGAACGTCGCTTTTACCTTCGCCAGCTCGGTAACGAGCTTGATGCGCTGGGCTTCGCCGCCGGAGAGCGTGGGGCTCGGTTGTCCCAATGTGAGATAGCCGAGACCGACGTCGCGCATGAGCTTCAACGGATGATGAATCAACGTCATTGACGAGAAAAAGTTCACCGCGTCATCCACATCCATCGCAAGCACGTCGCCAATGGATTTGCCGCGCCACAAAACGGACAGCGTTTCGCTGTTGAAACGCGCACCGTTACAGACATCACACGGCAGCTTCACGTCGGGCAGGAAGTTCATCTCAATCGTGACAACACCCGCGCCGGAGCAGGCGTCGCATCGCCCGCCCGCCGTGTTGAACGAGAAGCGACCGGGGCCGTAACCGCGCATCTTGGCTTCGGACGATTCAGCGTAGAGCTTCCTGATGTTGTCCCAGAAACCGATGTACGTTGCGGGGCACGAGCGCGGCGTTTTGCCGATGGGCGTTTGATCGACTTCGAGGACGCGATCTACCGATTGCCAGGCTTCAAGCGATGCACAGCCCACCAGCGCAGGCGCTTTCTTGCGGTTGTTCCGTGCGCTGACGAGCGCTTCGAGATTTTCGTGAATCACTTCGCGCGCGAGCGTCGACTTTCCCGAGCCCGACACGCCCGTGATCACGCTCAGACGGCTAAGTGGAACTCGCGCCGTGACGTTGCGCAGGTTGTGCAGTGTCGCGCCTTTGACTTCAATGAAGCCGTCCGCTTTGCCGACCGGCGCGCGCATGAGCAACGGATGTTTCAGCGGATTGCGCAGGAATTTTCCGGTGATGGAAAGCGGATTCGCTTTCAGTTCTTCCGCCGTTCCTTGCGCGACGATTTCACCGCCGCGCACGCCAGCGCCGGGGCCGAAGTCGATGATGTGATGCGCCCGCTTGATGGTGTCTTCGTCGTGCTCGACAACGATCAGCGTGTTGCCCTTCGCCTGCAACTTTTCGAGCACGTCGAGCAGGATGC
>JAYVUH010000128.1:0-12100 GCA_043788115.1 Burkholderiales bacterium | reverse complement strand
AGCAGCGGCCACTATTCCGCTCGATACAAAACGCTTACGTTATCAGGCCTTCGCCGACCAATCCCTGAACGAGAAAAATAGCGTCAGGAAGAGGCAAAGTCCGACGCTGGCACCTTCATAGAAAAACGAGATCACGAACGCGACCAGATACAGCGGTGGTCCGAGACGGTTCTGCTGGGTGAGTTGGCGTGCTTCAGATGTGGCTGCGCGGGTGGAATTTTCTTCGAGAAGTTTCTTGACGTTGGCGTGCCTCCATAGCGCCCGAAACGCAAGCGAGATGGCGAGCAATGTACCAGCATAGAGCGTAGCAGCGACTTTGCCGTCTGGGTGCAACAGGTACTCGGCCAGTAGCGCAGTCGGAAACGGCAAAAAAGTGATGAAAAACAAGAGCAAACCGTTCCAATACAAAAACGCGTGGTCGGTTTTTTCGATCAGTGAAATCATCCAGTGATGTTTCACCCAAATGACGAGTATCGTTAAAAAGCTCGTAATAAATGCCAAGTAACTCGGCCAGATGTCGAGCAACTCGCGTAACAACTGGTTGCCGCCAACGTCGTTGTGAATCGGCACCTTTATTTGCAGGATGAGAAGCGTCATGCCGATCGCAAACACGCCGTCGCTAAACGATTCGATCCGGTCTGTCCCCTCAACCTGTCTCAAGCATATCTCCAAGCGTCAGATGGTTGCGCTAGGCTTGTCCACCGGTCCAGTGATAAAAATAGAAAAAGCGGCCCAACAAGGCCGCCCTTCAAGGTCCAACGGAATTTCTATTGTCGCGGTTCGCCGTTAGCATTGACCGCGATGGTAGAGCCCGGCGCAGATGTCATCTGCATGCGATGCTCTATATTGCGGAACTTGTATGTCACATCCCAGTACTCGGGCCGACCGTTAGTCGCGGTGGTGCAACGCTGCACATCACGGTCATTAGCCCCGTCGTTGTTGCGATTGACGTTTGAGCCGATCACGGCGCCTGCGACTGCGCCGCCAGCCGTCGCGAGATCCTTGCCACGACCACCGCCGACCTGGTGACCTAGCACACCGCCCAGAATTCCGCCGAGAATCGCGCCACCTACGTTGGGATCATTGGATGCTGGTTTCTGCACCTGCTGACGCTCTGTCCAACAGCGTTGTTCATTAGCGCCCATCACGGCGCGGACCGATGTCACCGGTGCGCTGTATACGCGTTCGCTTGGCCGACGGCGGTAGTCATAGTTGGGATTTTCCATCGGCGGCGGTGATTCGTAATTACTGTAGTCGTCGTCGCGCTTGTAACCCGCCGCACGAACTGATGAGATACGGTTGTCCATGCCGATGCTGCGCAGCGAGTCGTAGCTGCCCTTGACCAGAATTACGCAACGGCCTTCGTAGCGTGCATCTTCGCAGACTTCCCAGCGACCGCGCTCAACGACGACCGATGATGCGCGGTCGTTGAAACCGTTATTGGAAAAGTTAGCGACCTCGCCACCAGTCGAAAATACACGACCGCGAAATCCCTCGTTCTCATAAAAAGTAACCTGTGCTGAAGCGGCCGTTGTTAGCGACGCTGCCCCTAACAGCATTGACACCGCAAGTGCGGATTTGCAAGACTTGTTCATGGTTGTCTCCTGTGAGTGTGTAGTTGACGATAAGTTGCGGACGAAAGAGTGGTGCTCCACTTCCCACGCACTTTGCTTGGCAGTACGAGGTTATGTTTTGTAGTGCGGGGCCTCGCCACGATCGGTCACGACAACCGCAACGCGGTGAAGGTCCAAACGTAGCCCGGACGTAGCCTTATGAGAATGATGGGCCGCGTAGCCTGCGACGTCTGTTCGCTCCGACACATAGTGAGAAAGCGGAATATGGCCGTGCTTGGCCGCGATTGGACGTGTTCGCCAGCGTACATACTCGCGGCGATGGCGCGCGCAAAATGGTGTAGGCATTCGTGACTCGCCCCTACTTCCAGCGTCAGGCCCAGACTAGGCGCGCACCATGACCAAATCCGTTTCTATTGTTCCCGAAAGAAAACAGGCGCTCGTCAGTAGACGCAACGCACCGTTGGCAATGCCGACCATGTGCGGTGTCAGACAGACGAGCTCGCCACGAATGCGCAAAGTACATCACGAATCTCAGCTAAAGGAACAATCATGAACGCACCATCTGTTGTAAATCACTTACGCTTGTTTTCCGTCTTCTGCATCAGTGCAATTGCCGTGACTGGTCTCTCTGGCTGCGCTAGCGCACCACCGCCGATTGAGCAGATGGCGGTTGCAGAGGCCTCGGTGCTGCATGCCACCACGACTAGTACCAGTGAAAGTGCCGGCGTTGAGCTGCAAATCGCCACCGCCAAACTTGTCAGCGCGCGTCAGGCGCTGAACAGCAAAGACTATGCTCGTGCGCGCCAATTGGCTGAGCAGGCCGACGTCGATGCGCAGGTCGCCGAGCTGCGCGCCCAATCGGCTCGCTCGCGCAAAGCCGCTAAGGAGTCTCAAGATGCCGCCCGCGCGCTGCGTGAAGAGATCAGCCGCAAATCCGCATCACCCATCAAATAAGGATTCATCATGAAATATCGCGCCGTTTATTCCGTTACGCTGCTGGCGTTGGTTGCCGCATGCAGTTCCGTGCCCGAACGCAACACAGCGCTAGAGTCTGCCAGAAGCCAATTCAATGAGGCGCGCAACGATGCGCAAATCACTAGCCAGGCGCCGGATGAACTGAAACGTGCTGGCGAAGCATTGCGCACTACCGATCAGGCGCGCAGCAACGGCGAGAGCACCGCCAATATTGATCACCTCGCGTACCTTACCTCCCAGCGTGTGGCGATTGCACGCGAGACGGCGGCCAGCCGCGCTTCGCAGGCAGTCACCGCCAGTGCGGCCGCCGAGCGCGACCGCTTGCGATTGGATGCGCGTACCAATGAAGTCAATGTCGCCCAACAGCAGCTCGCGGTGTCAGAACAAAACAATGCACAAAAAACCGCCGATCTGGCTGCGGCGGAGGCCAATGCTGTGCGCAGTCAGGCGCGGGTAGCGCGGCAAGACCAACGCGTTGGTGACCTTGAGGCGCAGGTTGAAGCGCAGCTGCGCGAACTAAACGCGGTCAAGACTGAGCGCGGTATGGTGGTGACGCTGGGCGATGTCTTGTTTAATAGCGGTAAAGCCGAACTGTTGCCCGATGGTGGCAAGAACATCGCCAAACTCGCTGAATTTTTCCGGCGCTATCCCGAGCGCTCCGCGACCATCGATGGCTATACCGACAGTGTCGGCGATGCAAAATCTAACTTCACGCTGTCCGAGCGCCGCGCCAATGCCGTCATGTCGGCGTTGATCAACCAAGGTGTGGCTGCCAATCGGCTCACCATGCGCGGACACGGTGCGGAAAAGCCGACAGCAGACAACGGCACACCGGCCGGCCGGCAGATGAATCGCCGCGTTGAAGTGGTGTTTGCGAATAGCGGGATGTAGCGCATCAGATACCCGCAGGCAAACTGCGTAGAGGGCAGCCGCCCCCGCGCGGGCGGGCCCCATTAATCAGGTGTAGATTTTTAGAAATTAAGCTCCCGCGTTAGCGGAAGCGGGAAGTTGCTGCGCGGGAGCGGCAGTTGTTAGGTGCGTACAAGCGCTAAATCGACCTCCGTTTCGCCCCCACCGTGCTGCCCCAAGACGCAATTACCGCTGCGCTCACCTACTTTGCGGCTATCCGCTGTTCGATCAACATCCGGGTTTGTCTCACCGCCACAACAAACTTGCCGTCAATCGCGGCGAGGAGCGTGGCGCGCTCTATCACTTGTAACGCCTCGTCCTGCTGACCAAGGTCGGACAGCGTCTGTGCAAGATTGTTTAACACGATGATCGAGTTAGGATGGCTCGCGAGCGCATCACGCAATACGCCCTCGGCGTTCGCCAACTTGCCTTGATCGTAGTACACGTTGGCGAGGCCGATGGAGGCGTCCAGACTTTGCGGCCAGCGTTCAAGCGCCGCCTGATATGCTACCTTGACCAAGCCATTCTCCGTCGCGGGATAGCGTGGCGCGGCGCGCGCCATGGCGTGAATGGCCGCGACGTATGAGGCGTCATTGGCCGTTGCGGGAATGCGCGCCGGCGGCGTCACTACCATCGCCCAATGTGCACTCTTTTTCCAAGTGTATTCGAGCGTTGTGAAGGGTAACGCTAAGCGGGATGTTTTGCCAGAGCGCAGATACAGTATGCCGGCCGGATAGTCATAGCCGATCACGACCGCATAGTGCCAGCGCGATTGGCCCTGTGCACCGAGATCTTGCATCACGATCACCGGGTTTCCTGAGGCGACCTCGAGTAGCAGTTGTGTGAACGCGCGGTCGCCGGTTGCCAGCGTGTATGAAACGCGACCATAGCGGCGTGGCGTGGCGAGCATGTCGACTTGCAGGCTGCCCTCACGCGCCGGCAAAAAAACCTCTGGTGCCAACGCCTCTGGTGTGGTCGCCACGCCGGCCATCACCATCACCGTGGCAAGCGCCGCCGGACCGCACTGCAACGCCTCTTGCGGAAAGAAGGCGACGTCGGCAATTTCAGATTTCAGTGGCAAACCGGTCGGCCATTCCGTGCGCAGCGCGATGGTCTGTGGCACGATTGAGGCACAGCCGCTGAGCGCGAGCAAGGCCAACCCTAGCGCAGGTATGAAAACGCCCTCTAGGACGCGGGCGGTATTCATAAGCCTCACCTCAGACGCGCATTGTATGGGCCGCGAGATGTAACCGAAGCGACTCGGCGAAATCAATGCCGGAATGCGAAGTACCAGATGAAAAACACCACCAGAACGATTAGCGCCAGACCACCGTCTGCGCCCGCAGGCAAGGTATGGATCTTAGCGGCGAGTGTGGTCACTTCTGCATCCGACATGGACGCCACACGCGCTTTTGCCGTCTGTGGATCAACCCCCATTGATTGCAACTGATTCATCGTTGCTGCGCGGTTTAGGAAGTTGTTGACGTCGCTACGGTCAGCTTGTGCTGACATCGTGGAACTCACTTGATCAACACCGATCATGCCAGCTTGCGCGGCTTGAAACGGCATGACAATCGATGCGACGACCAGAATATAGCAAAGCAGTGTTTTGAGGATTGAACGCATTTATTGCTCCTTGATTGACTTGTCTCAGTGGGGCACGCTACGTCACAGAGTTGTCGCGTGCAGTGTTGTGGGTTTAGTCTTGTGAACACCAGCACGCGGCGACAACAGAATACGTTTCCGATTGCGGGGATTTCACTTTACGATAGTGCGCGAGTACGAGTGTCGGTTCTGTGCGCTCGCGCACACTGGACAAGGGCAACACGCCGCAAACTGCGGTAAGGCATGAGAAGCAGATTGCGGGAGATCGGGACTCGCCAACGGCGCGCCATCGGCAGGCGACTATTTTGCTTGTGCCCTCGGTAGGGTCCAATCGTCAGAATGAAATGGTGCGAACGTCAACGCCGAGTTCCGAATGTCTGGCAGCAGACGGCGAATTCCTCCTTGACGACCGCATAGCACTCGCACACCGCAAGCTCCAGACCCCGACGATCAAGCACCTCGATGTGGCCGCGGCTGTAGCTGATGAGTCCGCGTTTCTGAAGATGGCCTGTCGCCTGCGTCACTCCTTCCCGACGGACACCGGGTATGTTGGCGATCAGCTCCTGCGTCATGGTCAACGACTGACAGTTGAGGCGATCGAGGCTTAGTCGCAACCAGCGGCAAAGCTGTTGCTCGATTGTGTGGTGGCGCTTGCAGGCGGCAGTTTGTGACATTTGCGTAATAAGCGCCTGCGTGTAACGCAACAGCACGCAACAGCACGCAACAGCAGGTGCAAGAAAGCACCGGCGCGGTTGAATCCATGACCCACCGCGCCTAACGCCGCGCCCGCCGCGCCGCGCTCTAGCAAATTTGCTGATGCGCCCCGGCGTTCGCCTGCGCGCTTTGTTTGCAAAGCCCGTGAGTGGATGCTGAGTGTACGTTAGCGAACAGACGTTGGGTTGCTTGACCCGTAGATTGTGATTTACGCCGCGAATTTATCGAATTGTGTGCCATTTCCGTCAATGCCATTTGTGCAGCATCAGTGGCTAGTGTGCCTGCTCTTGGTAGCGCCACGGCAATTGGGCAATGTCGGCATAGCCATACAAGCTAGACCGCTGGATTGTTCCCCAGCGTTGAATGCTAGACTCAACGACTGCCTTTAGAATGTCGTCGTTTTTGCGTCACCTACCAGGAGAAATACGAATGAAACAATTCCATCGCTTCCTTGCTGTGTTTGCAGTATTGGCGTTTGCGGCCGTCGCCGGTTGCGCTTCTACACGAACTCAGGAGAGCACCGGACAGTATGTTGATGACGTCGCCATCACCACCAAGGTGAAAGCCGCCATCTTCAACGATCCGATGCTGAAGTCTGCGGAGATTAACGTTGAAACCTTCAAAGGTCGCGTTCAGTTAAGCGGATTCGTCAGTTCGAATGCAGCGATTGACCGTGCTGTTGCTGTTGCACAGGGCGTGGGCGGCGTGAACTCCGTCAAGAACGACATGCGCGTCAAGTAACAGCTTGTCGCTCAAAACTGAGCCAATATTTTCTCAGGTAACAGACGAATGCCCGCTGATGAGTCGACCGGCATCCGCAATCTACAGACCAAGGAATTACGCATACGAGCACTGAACGCAACGCCGCGAAAGCTCGCTAACGCAAGCACCCGCTGGCGGTTCAGTGCGCGCATTGCGTGGCGTCTGTTTCAGCAACGTCGTGCCCTTCAATCATGAGTGACGTCAATCCGGAAATACGCCGCGAACCGCCTACCGATACCGCCGCTGCGGTGGAGGAGGGCAGTCCGAAGTCAATTGCCGATACGGCCAGCGCGGCAGAGGAGGCCAGTCCGAATCGTATCGACCAGATCAGTCTGGCGTTACTAATCCTTGCGGTAATTGCGTTTGTCGCTGCGCTATATCTCGCGCGGGCGTTCATTGTGCCGCTGCTGATTGGCATTTTGATCAGCTACACCCTGAGTCCGTTCGTCGATTGGCTACAGCGATGGCGCGTGCCGCGTACTGTCGCCGCTGCATTGCTAATTGGTTTACTGGTTGCCAGTGTCTCGTGGCTCAGTTATTCGCTTGGTGGTGAGGCCGCGTTGATGATCGAAAAGTTGCCCGACGCGGCGCGAAAGCTGCGTGTGGATTTGCGCGAAACCCGAACAAATGTCCCCAGTGCGTTGCAAAACGTACAGGAGGCCGCCAGTGAGCTGCAGCGCGCCGCCAGCGACGCTTCAGCGAAGGTGGGAGCGCGTCCGGCGGTTGCTCCAGCCGGTGCGCCGCCCTCCGATGCGTTTGCGTGGCTACAAAATTACGCCTTAGTCCAGTCCGCCTTGCTCGTTTCGGTGTTGGCGCAGGCGCCGATCGTGCTGCTGCTGGCGTATTTCCTGCTCTCCTCAGGAGATCACTTCCGCCGCAAACTGGTGCAATTTGTCGGGCCGTCGCTTACGCGCAAAAAAGACACATTAAAGATCCTCGGCGAAATTGATTCACAGATACAGCGCTACCTACTAGTCACGATCGCGTCGAACGTGATGATCGCACTCGGCACGTGGCTGGCGTTTTGGAAGATGGGCGTCGAGCAGCCTGCCGTTTGGGGTGTGCTGGCCGGTATCCTGCACTTCATTCCTTATCTGGGCGCGGTGTTGGTGGCGGTTGCGGCGGGCATCGCAGGGTTTCTGCAATTCGGCTCGCTACTGCAAGCACTCACCGTGAGCGGTGTGGCGCTGCTAATCGCCAGCGCAATCGGCCTGGTGTTCGTCACGATCTTGCAGAGCCACTTTGCGCGCATGAACGCCGCCGTCCTGTTTATCGCGCTGCTTTTCTTCGGCTGGCTGTGGGGTGCCGCCGGGTTGCTACTGGGCGCACCGCTGGTAGCGATCGCAAAAGTCATTTGTGATCGCGTAGATTCGCTCAAGCCAATCGGCGAACTACTTGGCCGCTAGGGTAGTTTTTCATTCTGTTTGCGACGCGCTCGATTTCACGTTTTCTGAGGCAACAACGGCAACAGAAGCGTCGTCATCACAGCCCTTCACCGTGCGGCACCGGCTCTTTCAAATGTTGCAGTCTTGCGATGTAATGCAAATGTCGTTGCTGAAACTGGCAAAACATACGCGGTACTAATTACGAAGCACGGCACGAGCGGCTGCCTAATCCACGCACAATCTGAGTCAACGCAACTCAATCAGATTCTGCCGTGGGGCGGTGCCTGCCGGTGTTAGAAACACGCGCGGAAAAGTGCGGGAATGTCTTGGCGAGTTCACCGTACGCGGGGCGTGCCGCATCGATTTCAGCTACTGGTAGAACCCACATTGATTCGAGATGTAGGTCGCCCGGCATGGCGGCAGGGATGCCGGCCGATCCCAGCTGCTGTGCGGTGCTATGTCGCCGCCTAGGGAGGGTCTGATCAAGTTCATTCAATTCATTTTGCGGCGATATCGAGGCATCTGCGTTGTGATGCTACTCGTGCGGTAGCCCTGCAACGCACCTTCGTCGCACGCCTAGCCGCTGCCCCAATCTCTCCACAATCTGAACCAAAGCAACTTAATCAGACCCTCCCTAGATCTGCGTCTTGAAATAGTTGAAGGAATGCACAAACGCCGCTTGAATTTTTTCCATCTCAGCGACCATTTTGTCCCACGATTCCTCGCTTGCTGACTTCAGTTCGTCAAACTTGCTCGCTGCCAGCGTCGATTGGTGGCGTAGTTTCCGTATCTCTGCTTTGTACATATCCCGCGCATCCTGCTTCGCTTCGTGTGCCTTGGCTTCGAGCGCATCAATGCTGTGGTTGAGTTGATCGAGTTGATGCTTCAATTGCTTGGTGTATTCATTGCGCTTGGGGGTCATGATTCGCTTCTCCTAGGTGTGCAACATTGTGCGGACAGGCGACTGGAGGATCCGGCGCTTGCCGTGAGTGCGAATCTAGTGCCCTAACGATGCAGAGTCGGTACGACAACACACAAACTTCGAACACGCCTATCCACGGCTGTTTTCAAGCATAAGTGCTCGGAAACACCTGCCAGTAGGGCACTTTCAGGTTTTGCAAGACGAGGTTAGGTTTAGCAGCAAAGCCATCAACGATATACGCGCAGTTGCGTGCCCCACCGCACAGAAAATCGTCGGCAAGTGGGCAATGATGTGATCTGGATTCGCCGCCCCGTCGTTAACGGGTCAGTGAACGCAGCGTTGCCGTTGACGTATACAACAGCAACGACACGGGCACCGCTAGGCAGGAATTCGCAGCGACGACTAATCGAGAAGGACGCATCATGAACTGGGATCGCATTGAAGGCAATTGGAAACAGCTTACCGGCAACGTCAAGCAACGTTGGGGCAAGCTTACCGACGATCAACTAGCAGTGATTGCCGGCAAACGCGGCCACCTCGCTGGAAAAATTCAAGAGGCTTATGGCATTACGAAAGACGCTGCCGAGCAACAACTGAAGGAATGGCGGGACCAACAAAAAGATGACATGCGAAAGTTCTCCTAGTCGAGTTCGCCATAACGCCACAATTTTGCGACACCACCAATACAGGAGTCATCATGAAATTCATTGACAAAAAAGTTATTTCAACGGCAATCGGCCTCCTGTTGTGCGGCGTTGCATCTGCACAAGCCATCACCAAGGCAGATCACACTGCGCAGAAGGGCGCCATCGCGGCGGACTTCAAAGCGGCCAAGGTTGCGTGCAAATCGTTTGCCGGTAATGCCAAGGACATCTGCATCGCCGAAGCCCGGGGCCGTGAAAACATCGCCAAGGCTGAACTCGAAGCGCGTTACAAACCTAGCCGCGAGGCGAACTACCGGGTCCGCATTGCTACGGCCGATGCCACGTACGGCGTGGCGCGGGAAAAATGCGACGATCAGGCGGGCAATCTCAAGGATGTTTGTGTAAAAGAGGCGAAAGCTGCACAGACTACGGCCAAGGCAGATGCCAAGGCGCAAATGAAAGTGGTTGACGCCAAGATCGTTGCTGGCGATAAAGCTGCAGTCGCGCGCAATGACGCCGCTGCGGACAAGGACAAAGCTAACTACGCCGTGGCAATCGAAAAATGTGACGCGTTTGCCGGTGATGTCAAGTCGCGTTGTGTGGCCGACGCCAAAACCCTGTACGGCAAGTCGTAAACCCCGACTAGCGCAAGCGTGGCCGACGTCTTTGGCCGCGCGGTGTGAGTCGTCCCGGTGACGCGTGACGTGCACCATCAAAGTGCCCCAAAAAGTTTCTAGGAGTTACTATGCGTAAGCTGTTCCCGCCATTGAGGTTTGTAACATTGTTGGGCGCGGCTGCTATCGCAGCAGCTTGTGCCGGGTGTAACCGCCAGGAAGCGTCGACCACCGGCGTCGCGGCGCCGGCCCCGCCGTCAATTTCGGTCGGCACTGAGATTGACGATACCGTCGTCACGACGCGCGTCAAATCGGCGCTAATGGGCGACCCCGAGATTAAGGGATTCGACATCAAGGCGGAAACGCGCAAAGGCACTGTGCTGCTCGGCGGCTTTGTCGATAGCCAGCTAACGATTGATCGCGCGCTTGCGGTGGTGCGGCGAGTCGAAGGCGTGAAGAGCATCGAGAACAGTATGACGATTAAAGACGGTAAACGTACCGTCGGCAATGCCGTCGACGACAGCATCATCACGACACGGGTGAAATCTGCACTACTGGCAGATGCCCGCATCAAGAGCTTTGACATCGCCGTGGTGACGCGCAAGGGCAAGGTTCAGCTTAGTGGCTTCGTTGACAACCAATCGCAGATTGATCGTGCAATTGAGGTAACGAAGGCGATCGGCGATGTTCATGGCGTCGATAACCAGCTCACGATTAAGAAGTAGCGTCGCGATCAGCGCAGGCGTGATCACCGCCAAAATGAACGTGGTGGTGGGCTTGATAAACAACTGAAGAAGGGTCAGTACAAGAAGTAAGGACAAGAAATAAGGACAAGAGATAGGACAAAGATCGCGGCATAGAAGGTGAGTACGCGAGGCCCAAGTAATCGATAGCTGCGGATATGTACGTACCGCACCCTATCGCAATGATCGCAACATACCGCGCAGCGACACTGAAGCCGCTGCGGGCGGTGAGGGCAGCAGTGTTGTTGAGTGTGGTGAGTGAGTTGTTGTGGGAATTGGGCCCGACGTGGATTGCTCTGCGTCGGGTTTTTTTATATCGCATCGGTGCGTGCCAGCGCTTCAAAAGGCCATGTGAAGCAGCGCTTTGTAGCAAGATACGTCGATTCTCCGCGACGGGTAGCGCCGTCAGGAGTCGGTTGGATATCAGTGCTATGCGGTCGAGTAGAACATTCATCGGAGACTTCGGGAGGTACGCAAGAAACCGGACACAAGGCGGCCGATGGCAGCGGGTGGCTCTGGCGTAATCCACGCCACGCGTGAGAAGGCGTCAACTATTTGCGGGCCTAGGCTGCCGGTCGGCGTGGGTCTGTTCGGCAGCGCACAAAGGATTGCGGCGCCGCGCGCTATAGTAAGGCTAGCCGGGCGTTTCCGCGCGCGTTTCGGTCGTGGCGAGCCACATCCCACGTCACCACCTTTCGCTCTACCCACCTTCACCACCATTGGGCATCGGCATTGACTATTGATAAGATTACCGCTGCCATCGCTGTCGATGGTATGAGCGACGTCTCGGTGGCCTTTCTTCGTAAGGCGCTGTTGAATCAAGGCGCGCTACAGACGGCTATTCTCAACAGCCGCCGCTTCGCCATCATCGCCACTGACGAACACGGCGTCATTCAGTTGTTTAATATCGGTGCCGAGCGTATGCTGGGCTATACCGCATTTGAGGTGGTCAACAAGCTGAGCCCGGCTGATTTGCATGACCCTATCGACGTCGTGGCGCATGCCCGCCAACTTGGCGGTGAGTTGTCGCTATCAATCACACCGGGCTTCGAGGCATTTTCCTACAAAGCTTCGCGCGATATCGAGGACGTATTTGAATCAGGCTACATCTGCAAGGATGGCAGCCGCCTCCCTGTGGTGGTATCGACCACCGCGCTGCGCGGTGTGGATGACACCTTGATCGGATATCTTCAGATTGGTACCGACAATTCAGCGCGCGCGCGCGTCGAACTAGATCTGAAAGAAGCAAAAGC